>NZ_JBSGBY010000939.1:0-2176 GCF_053601505.1 Nocardia sp. NPDC004722 | reverse complement strand
GTGCGGACTTCGGTGAGGGTGTGGTCGGCGACCTCGTTGGCTCGGCGGTTGCCTTCTCGGAGGATGTCACTGGCGAAGTTGGGGTCGGCTGCGAATTCTTCGCGGCGGGAGCGGTGGGGGGCGAAGTAGTCGTTGACTGCTTCGGTGGCTAGTTTTTTCAATGCGCCGCTGCCGTTGTCGCCGATTTTGTCGGCGAGGGTTTGTTCGTCTGTGTCGAGGCAGAGGGCTGCGGTGGTGAGGAGGGCGGAGACACCCGGGCGGGATTCGGGGTCGAAGGTGATGGTGCGGGTGGAGTCGGTGGGGGTGCGGCGGATTAGGGCGGCGGTTTCGTCTGCTGTCATGGAGAGGGAGATGGCGTTGCCGTAGCTCTTGGACATTTTGCGGCCGTCGAGGCCGGGGATGTCGGGGGTGGAGGTCAGCAGTGCTTGGGGTTCTGGGAAGACGGGGCCGTAGCGTTCGTTGAAGCGGCGGGCTATTACTCGGGTTAGTTCGAGGTGGGGGAGTTGGTCTTTGCCTACGGGGACGAGGTTGCCTTTGCAGAAGAGGATGTCGGCGGCCTGGTGGACGGGGTAGGTGAGCATGAGGCCGCTCAATGCTCGGCCCGAAGCTGCCAGTTCGGATTTGACCGTGGGATTGCGGTGGAGTTCGGCCTCGGTGACCAGGCTCAGGAAGGGGAGCATGAGTTGGTTGAGGGCGGGGACGGCGGAGTGGGTGAAGATGGTGGCCTGGGTCATGTCGATGCCTGCCGCCGCGTAGTCGAGGACGGCGCTGTGGACGTTGTCGCGGACGGCGCCGAGGCTGTCGCGGTCGGTGATGACCTGGTAGTCGGCGAGGATGACCCACAGGTCGACGCCGAGGGCCTGCAGGCGGACGCGTTCGCGGATGGTGGCGAAGTAGTGGCCGAGATGCAGTCTGCCGGTGGGGCGTTCGCCGGTGAGGACGCGGAAGCGGTCGGGGTGGGCGGCCACCTCGGCCGCCAGTTCGTCACTGCGGTCGCGGGTGGCGGAGAAGGAATCCGAAGGGGTGGTCACCGTACAACTCCTGAAGTTTCAGTGAGGGCTGCACGAGCTGCCGTTCCGGTCAGGGGCACGGGCTGCGGACAGCCCGTGGTCATGGTTCATCGGGCCGCTAACGCAGCCGACGCCAAGCCTGACGGGTGGAATTCATCTGTCCACCTTAACAAGACATGTCAGGCTCGGCGCAGGGCATATGTCACGGATGCGCGGACACCACTCGCGGCATGGGCGCGACCGAGCCCGGGCAGGGCGCGGGGCACAGGTGCCCGGCCAAGGCGGTGTGCGGTGAGCGATGCCGCAGCGACCCGACCATGGCGACCGCTTCCAAAGCGATCACGATGAACCCGTATCCGTAGGTGGTGGCCGCGAGCCCGAAGCGCAGCACGCACAGCCCGGCGATCACGGCCGGAACACTCAGCGACAGATACGACACCACGTAGATGGCCGTCACCACTTCCGCCCGCGCCTCGGCCGGAGCCAGCCCGGTCAGCATGCGCAGCGCGCCGGAGAACGACGGCCCGAACCCGATCCCGGCCACGATGCTGGCGGCGAAGAACAGCCACACCGAATGCGTCGCCGCCCCGAGCAACGCCACCGAGACACCGGTCATGAGCAGGATCGGCCCGCGCAGCAGCGCCTGATCGATGGTCCAGTCGCGGGCCAGCAGCGCGGTCACCGCCGAGGTGCCTTGCAGCGCAACCACTACCAGCCCGCCCGCCAGCGGCGTCGAGACATGGAACTGCACCCGCATCAGCGCGCCGCCGAGCGCCAGGTAGAGCCCGCCCAGCGCCCAGGTGGCCGAGATCGACGGCACCAGGGTCAGGAAGGCCGCTCGAACCGGTTGCGGCACAGAGACTCTGGGCTTGAGCGACGCCATTCCCTGCCCGTCGGGCCGTACCGTCTCCGGGATCAGCAGCACACCGATCACGATGATGGTGAACGCCGCCGCGAGCAGCCAGTACACCAGCCGGGTCGGCGCGGGCGCGTAGGCGACCAGCAGTCCGGAGCTGATCGCGCCCACCGCGAGCCCGCCGCCCGCGGCCACGTTCGTCATCAACGCGCCCAGTCGGGATTCGGCGGGCTGCAGGTCGATCAGGGTCGCGGTGATCGCGCCGGTGGCCAGGCCGGTCGCGATGCCCTGCACGATGCGGGCGGTGAAA
>NZ_JBSGBY010000938.1:0-2184 GCF_053601505.1 Nocardia sp. NPDC004722 | reverse complement strand
GTCGTACTGCCAGTGTCCGTCGATCTGCCAGGTGAGCACCAGCCGATGGGGCGGCTCCCACACCAGCACTCGGCCCCAGTCGCATTCGCTGTCGTCGGTGCCGCGCTCGTACCAGCGCCCGCCCACGCGCGGCTCGACGATCGCGTCCGCCATCTCGGCCGCGCCGATGTGATACACCGCAGGCCACCAGCTTCCGAATGATTCGGTGAAGAACGCGAACGCCCGCTCGATCGGCAGGGCGACGGTCGCCTTGCCTTCCAGGTCGGGCAGATTCGGTGTCGTGCTCATGATCGATTCTCCTGTTCGGGGTCCGCGGCCGCCGCGTCGGCGGCCTTCTGAAAAGCGGTCAGCGCGTCGTCCCAGATCTGCTGGAAGTACGCCTGAATCGCGGCCAGGCCCTCCGGATTGATCCGGTAGATCCGTCGCGTGCCCTGTGGTGTGGCCACCACCAAGCCGCCCTCCTTGAGGACACGCAGGTGCTGAGACACGGCCTGCCGGGTGATCGGCAGGTCCTCGGCCAGCTCACCGACCGACGACGGCTGCCGTGCCAGCCGCTCGAAGATCGCCTTGCGCATCGGATCACCGAGGATCACCAGATCTACGTCTCTGAAAGCCTCCACTTGCGTAAGTGTGCGCTTTCACAAGCTGATCGACAAGGGTTCGCCGCGGAGTGATGCATCCCACGATTTCATTAGTTAGCGACATGCAACTATATTTGGGCGCGTTGTACGTTTGTTGACTTGTGGGAGGCTCTGATGGCTGCGGCCCCAACCACCGGTATCGATCCCGGTGATGTCCAGACCATTCGGAGGCGGCTCCGGATCGAGCATGATCATCCGCATTACAAGTGGGTGGCCCTGTCGAATACGACGCTGGGCATGCTCATGGTGACGATCAACTCGTCGATCGTGATCATCTCGCTGCCGGACATCTTCCGGGGAATCGATCTCAACCCGCTGGCGGCGGGGAACGTGAGCTACCTGCTGTGGATGATGATGGGCTTCCTGCTCGCGTCCGCGGTGCTGGTGGTGATGTTCGGGCGGCTCGGAGACATGGTCGGGCGCGTCAAGATCTACAACTACGGGTTCGTGATCTTCACGGTGACGGCGATCGCGTTGTCGTTCGATCCGTTCACGCACGGTGGCGGCGCGGTGTGGCTCATCGGATGGCGTGTGGTGCAGGGCGTCGGTGGTGCCATGTTGATGGCCAATGCGGCCGCCATCCTCACCGACGCGTTCCCGGCCGAGCAGCGCGGTTTCGCCCTCGGCATCAATCAGGTTGCCGCCGTGGCCGGTTCGTTCCTGGGTCTGCTGCTGGGCGGGTTGCTCGCGCAGTGGGACTGGAAGGCCGTGTTCTGGGTGAGCGTGCCGTTCGGCATTCTCGGCACCGTGTGGTCCTATCGGTCGCTGCACGACAACGGCCAGCGCAATGCGGGCTCGCTCGATATTCCGGGCACCGTGTCCTTCGCGGTCGGGCTGACCGCGCTGCTGACCGGTATCACCTATGGCATTCAGCCCTACGGGAATTCGAATACCGGCTGGTCCAACCCCTGGGTGCTGATCGCCGTGTTCGGTGGTATCGCGGTGCTGGCGCTGTTCTGCTGGATCGAGACCAAGGTGGAGCAGCCGATGTTCCATCTGTCGCTGCTCAAGGTGCGGGCGTTCGGGCTCGGCAATCTGGCGGGGCTGATGTCGTCGCTGGGGCGCGGTGGCTTGCAGTTCATGCTGATCATCTGGCTGCAAGGCATCTGGCTGCCGCTGCACGGGTACGACTACGAGTCCACGCCGCTGTGGGCGGGCATCTACCTGCTGCCGCTGACGGTGGGATTCCTTGTGGCGGGGCCGGTTTCGGGCAGGCTGTCGGACAAATACGGGCCGCGACTGTTCGCGACGCTCGGTATGGCGATCACCGCGGTGACGTTCGTGCTGCTGGTGGTGCTGCCGGTGGACTTCTCCTACTGGGCTTTCGCGCTGGTCATCGCGCTCAACGGCTTGGGCTCGGGCATGTTCGCCTCCCCCAATACCGCCGAGGTGATGTCCGCGGTGCCCGCCTCGCAGCGCGGTGTGGCCTCCGGCATGCGCGGCACGCTGCTCAATGGCGGTATGGCGCTGTCGATCGGCGTCTTCTTCTCGCTCATGATCATCGGCCTGTCCAATACCCTGCCGAGCGCCATGAATTCGGGCT
>NZ_JBSGBY010000937.1:0-2185 GCF_053601505.1 Nocardia sp. NPDC004722 | reverse complement strand
GGCGGTTGTTGCAGCAGATGGGGGAGCGGCCGGGTTATTTGACGGGGCTGCTGATCGTGGCGGTGTCGACCGGTGCCTGTGCCTTCGCTCAAAGCTATTGGCAGCTGCTGGTATTGCGGTCGATGGGCGGGATCGGGTCGACCATGTTCACCGTGTCCTCGTTGGGTCTGGTGATCCGGATGTCGCCGCCCGCCGAACGCGGCCGGGTGTCGGGCGTGTACTCGACCAGCTTCCTGATCGGGTCGATCAGCGGGCCGCTGGTGGGCGGTGCGCTGTCGTTCCTGGGGTTGCGCGCGCCGTTCGTCATCTACTGCGTGGCCCTGCTGATCGCCAGCCTGATCGTGTATGTGGCCCTGCGGAACTCGCCGCTGGCGTTGCCGGAGACCAGCACCGGGACGCCCGCCATGACCTTCCGCGAAGGCATCGCGCAACCTGCCTATCGCGCCGCGCTGTGGGCCAACTTCGGCAATGGCGCAGCCGTTTTCGGCGTCCGCATGGCGCTGGTGCCGTTGATCGTGGTCGAGGTGCTGAAACAGGACGCGGCCCTGGCCGGTGTGGCGCTGACGGCCTTCGCCCTGGGCAACGCCTCGGTCCTGTTCCTCTCCGGCCGCTGGTCGGACACACTGGGCCGCAAACCCTTCCTGATCGCCGGAACCCTCGTCTGCGCCCTCGGCACCGCCGGAATCGGCCTGTCCCCAACCCTGCCCTGGCTACTCGCCGCGTCGTGCGTAGCAGGCATCGGCTCCGGCATGTTCTCCCCGGCCCTGCAAGCCTCCGTCGCCGACATCATCGGCCCCGGCCGCCGCGGCGGCCCGGTCCTCGCGGGCTACCAGATGTCAGCCGACCTGGGAACCTTCCTGGGGCCGTACGCCATCGGCATGCTCGCCGACCGCGTCTCCTACGGCGTGGCCCTGGGCGTCACCGCTGTTCTCCTCGCTTCGGCCTCGGCCGTCTGGTTGCTGGCCCCGGAAACCCTCCGCCGCAAGGAACCCGTCGCCGCCTGACGCGACGTCGGCGGGGTGGGTATCGCGCGGCCGGGCCGGTGGTGCAGAGTGTTGCGGGTGAGCAATCCGACTTCGAAGCACACGCCGCAGCCGGTTTCCAGCCGGACCACCTATGCGCTGGCCGGAGTGGCCTTGGTGGTGGTTGTGGCGATTGTGGGGGCACTGTATCTGTGGAATCGGGGGTCCGCGGAGACGGTTCGTAATGACGGGTACGGGTCGGCGCATGATCCGGCGGTGACGGTGGCGCTGGATTCGGACGGGGCCATCGTGCTCGGGAAGCCGAATGTGGCGAAAACCGTTGAGATCTTCGAGGATCCACTGTGCCCGGCGTGCGGGGGTATGGAGAAGAACTACGGGCAGGAGATTGCCCAGCAGGTCGATTTGGGGAAGATCGCGGTGCGGTACCGGCTGGTGAACTTCCTGGATCGGTCCTCCAAGAGTAAGGACTACTCGACGCGCGCGGTCGCGGCCAACGAATGCGTGGCGGAGGACGGGAACGGGCCGGTGTACGCCAAGTTCCACACGCTGCTGTTCACCACCGCGCAGCCGTCCGAGGGCGGGGCCGACCACGACAACAAGGAGTTGGCCGATATCGCCAAGCAGGCGGGCGCGAGTGACGAGGCCGTGAAGTGCATTGCCTCCGGTGAGCGCGTCGATTCGGCGCGTGCGCACGCCGAGGCGGCCGCGAAGGGGCTCGAGGGCACTCCGACGGTGATGGTCGACGGCAAGAAGGTCGACCGGAGCAACCACAACTGGGCGCTCGACGCCGCCAAATAGGCTGCGTGCGCCGAGGATTCAGGAGTCGAGGACGGGGCGGCGGAGGCGGCTGGTGTAGTCGCCTGCGCGGCCGAGAGCGTCGTCTGCCGCGTCGAGTTCTATGAGGGATTCCTCGAAAACCTCTGCGGCACCGGCGATGCAGTAGGCAGGGGAGGTGAGAGCGCCTGTCCCCGGGGTGTCCAGCAGCAGTCCGGAATCGGGGAGGTCGCGGTAGGCGGCACGGAGCTCGGCCAGTTCGGTGCGCAGCTGTTGGAGTCGTTCGCGGAGCAAACGTCGCCGCTGATCGAGTAGTGCCGGGTCGCGCAGGTCTGCCGCTTGATCGCTCATGCCTCCAGCATGCAGTGGCGCAGGGGAATTCGGGTGTTTCGGTGCGCCACTGCATGGTCGCTGGGTGGGGTGCGGCC
>NZ_JBSGBY010000936.1:0-2190 GCF_053601505.1 Nocardia sp. NPDC004722 | reverse complement strand
GCTCGAAGCGGCCCAGTTCGGTGCGGATCAGCGCCAGGTTGGCGCGGGTGAAATCGGCCAGCCCGGGGATGACGGTGAGATCGTCGGCGAGCACCCGTTCGATGCCGCGCCCGTCGAGAATCCGCAACTCCCGCACCGTATCCGACGTGCGCCCCCAGGCCACGGCGTGCGGACCGCAGGCATTGTTGCCGATCATCCCGCCCAGCGTGCAACGATTCTGGGTCGACGGATCCGGGCCCAGCCGCAACCCGTGCGCCCCCGCCTCCCGTTGCAGCGCGGCCAGTACGACACCGGGCTGCACCCTGGCGATCCGCCGCGCGGGATCCACCTCGAGAATCGCGTTCATGTGACGGCTGAAGTCCAGCACCAGGTCGGGCCCGATGGCATTGCCCGCCACCGACGTTCCCGCGCCCCGCGCGGTCACCGCGAGTCCCTGTGCGCGGGCCAGGTCCAAGGTCGCGCTCACATCGGCGGCATCCCGGGGGAACACCACGCCACGCGGCGTCACCCGATAGTTCGAGGCGTCCGAGGAGTATTCGGCCCGCCGCCGCGCATCGGTGTCGAGTTCGCCGGTGATCGCCCTCCGCAATGTCGGTTCCCACGCCTCGCTCACCCCCCAACCCTAGGCGCGCGACCGACGAATTTCGCTCAGCGCGAACCCGTGCGCTGCCCGGATGCACTTGATCTGAACCTTTGTTGAGGTCCTAGTGTCGGTGGTGTGGGGTTCGATGGAACCCGGATGTGAGGAGCGGGGATGAGTATCGAATCCGTGGCGATGAGCCAGCTGTATCGGCAGATGAACGCGCCCACCGAGCAGCGGCCGTTCCGGCTGGTGACGGCGCGGCGGATTCTGGCGTTCGCGGGCCCGCACCATCGGCGGCTGGTGGCGTTCCTGGTGTTCAGCATCGCCTCGGCGCTGCTGGCGGTGGCGACGCCGGTGCTGGCCGGGCGGGTGGTGGACGCCATCGTCGGGCACGGCGCACCGCGCACGGTGATCACGCTGGCCGCGATCATCGCGGCGGTCGCGGTGCTGGACGCCGGGCTGGGCATCGTCATCCGCTGGCTCTCGGCGCGCATCGGGGAGGGGCTCATCTTCGATCTGCGCACCGCGGTGTTCGACCACGTCCAGAAGATGCCCATCGCCTTCTTCACGCGCACCCGGACCGGCGCACTGGTGAGCCGGTTGAACAACGACGTCATCGGGGCGCAACGGGCGTTCAGCACCACGTTGTCCGGCGTGGTCACCAATGTGGTGACGCTCGCGCTCACCCTCGCGGTGATGCTGCGGCTGTCGTGGCAGATCACCCTGCTCGCGTTGGTGCTGCTGCCGGTGTTCGTCATCCCCGCGCGGCGCATGGGTGAGCGCATCGCCGGCATACAGCGCGAGGCGGCCGGGCTCAATGCCGCCATGAGCACCCAGATGACCGAGCGGTTCTCCGCGCCGGGCGCGACCCTGGTGAAGCTCTTCGGCCGCCCCCACCAGGAATCCTCGGAATTCGGCCTGCGCGCCGGGCGGGTCCGCGACATCGGCGTGCGCACGGCCATGTTGCAGACCGTGTTCGTCACCGCGCTGACCCTGGTGTCCGCGCTGGCGCTGGCGCTGGTCTACGGGCTCGGCGGCTACCTCGCCCTGAAGGGGCAGCTGGAACCCGGTGCGGTGGTGGCGCTTTCGCTGCTGCTGACCCGGCTGTACTCGCCGCTCACCGCGCTGGCGAGCGCGCGGGTGGATGTGATGTCGGCGTTGGTGAGCTTCGAGCGGGTCTTCGAGATCCTGGATCTCAAACCGCTGATCGAGGATTCGCCGCTGGCGGTGCCGGTGCCGCAGGGCCCCGTCGCGGTGGAACTCGACGAGGTGAGCTTCGGCTACCCGGCGGCGGACAAGGTGTCGCTGGCCTCGCTCGAGGATGTCGCCACGCTCGACACCCGCGGCGGCGAGGAAGTGCTGCACCGGGTCTCGCTGCGTGCCGAGCCCGGCCAGCTGGTGGCCCTGGTCGGCTCCTCGGGGGCCGGGAAATCCACCATCGCGCAATTGGTTTCGCGGCTCTACGACGTGGACTCCGGCGCGGTGCTGTTGGGCGGCAAGGATGTGCGGGAGCCGGCGCGGGTGAAGAAGGCCGCGAAAGTCCGTGACCACCTGCGGATCTGGGCACCCGGCCTGGGTGCCACCGCCGTGTTCGTGCTTGCGGTCAT
>NZ_JBSGBY010000935.1:0-2204 GCF_053601505.1 Nocardia sp. NPDC004722 | reverse complement strand
CGAGCTCGCCTGTGGAACGCGATAGCCGACCCTGCACCGGATCAAGCTCCCGCGATCAAGATCTCCTCAGCTCGAAAGAACCTGCGGGCCAGTGCCTTACGCAGTGGGCTGCTGCTGATCATCGGACTCGGATCCCTGGTGCTCACCGTGTACCTCATCAACCTGTCCACGAATCCCGGCAGACTGCTCTCCTTCGCCACCACGTTCCTCGGCGTCGTCGGAATTCTCGGCACGGTGTTCGGCATCGTGGCGGTCCGCATCCACCTCCGCAAATCGGCATCACTCCGCCGGAACCCGTGGACCATCTGGCCGATCACCTATATCCGCACCGCCCGCAACGAATGGGTGACTCTCCTGAGCCCCGATACCAAACCCGTCGGCACGCTCCTGCTCAGCACCTGGCCCCACCACCTAGGCAAACTCGTCAACCACCAAACCCAGGAAATCTGGTTCGCCGGCGACCCCCGCCGCTACGGCGTCCTCTCCCGCCCCGGTGGCACCGACCTCTGCTACGCCTACTTCTCCCGCTCCACACCCCCACCCCAATTCACCTTCCGCGATCGCGAATCCCCGAGTGAGATCTAATGGTGCGAACCAGGATCGGGAGAGAGGCAGAGGCGGTATGGAAGTCCAGATCTACACCGACGGCGCGTGCAGCCCGAACCCGGGCCCCGGCGGGTGGGGCGCAATCCTGCGCCACGGCGACCACGAACGAGAGATCTTCGGCGGCGATCGCGGCCCCACAACCAACAACCGGATGGAACTGACCGCGCCGATCCAAGCCCTCAGCTGCCTCAAGCGAAGCTCGCAGGTGCGGATCTTCACCGACAGCACCTACGTCCGAAACGGCATCACGTCGTGGGTGAAGAAGTGGCAGGCCAACGGCTGGCTCACGCAGAACAAGGAGCCGGTCAAGAACGAGGACCTGTGGAAACAGCTGCACGCCTTGTGTTCCGAGCATCAGGTCGAATGGGAGTGGGTGAAGGGCCATGCCGGTCATCCGGAAAATGAGCGCGCCGACCGGCTCGCGGTGCGAGGCATGGTCGAAGAAGGCGGCGGTTCAGCGAAACAGCCCGGTGAACGTGCTCCGCGAACTCCCCGCCAACCATCGACTATCTCCGCCAAATCCGCCGCTCCCGCGAAACCCTGTGGAGCAGTGACCAAAACGGGCAAACCATGCTCGGTGTCAGCTGGCGATTCCGGCCTCTGCCACGTCCACGACCCTGCCCTGCAATGCGGCGCGATCAACCGCAAAGGCACACCCTGCACCGTCGCGACCGGCGGCGGCCGCTGCAAGTCCCACTTCGACATTCCGGACTCGTCCACAGACACCGCACAGCCGCTCGTCGCCCCATAGGACTGGTGGCGTAGAAACTCCACAGGGCTTTATCCGGAGCGAAGGAATTCAGGAACCTTTCGGCAGCAGCGGGGCAATCGCCTGAACGGCTTTGGCGACCGTATCGCAGGACTTCGCGTCACGGTCGACCGTGCTGAGCAGGATCCCTCCGCCTACGATGCCGACGAGCCCGTGGCATTGACCGCCCAAAAAGGGGCCCGCAACGATGGAGGTTCGACCATCGGCAGAAATTTCCTGGGTAGCTTCGTCTTTGCTTCTGGACTTCCGGAAGTAATCGATCGTAATATTCGTCGCTTCGATCGAGATCTGAGTCGGTCCCCCTCCGATAGCGCTGCCATTGATCGCGAACTCACACCCTCTGACCCTCTCGACCTGGTCATCGTAGCCGCCACCGTTTACCTGATCGGGAATAGAACGCCTCGAACCGGGGTCGATGTGCAACGACAGAAGCACCGAATCGGGGATATCGCGGCACGGATCGAAGGCGCCGGGGACCTCCGACGGCAAAACTGCAGTCGAACCATGGCCAGTATTCGATTCGCCGTTCCCGCACCCGGTGAGCACAAGTAGCCCGCCAAGCACGGAGGAGGTGATGCAAACAGCCCGCCGAGACCTTGACCCGATCAATTTTTGGGCACCTCCGACCCTCCATTGAGAAAGCTGTTCAGAGCGTCATTGTTTCTGAACAGATCATCCAAATGACCGATTGACTGATCGTTCCAGTACTGGGTTACATAGCTCTTCAGCTGAACGTTTCCCATGAACTGACGCACACTGCTCTGAGTACCGTCGCCGGAGTTCTCTATGATGTCGAGCGCCTGCCCATTCCCTATCAGGTTGGAATCGG
>NZ_JBSGBY010000934.1:0-2208 GCF_053601505.1 Nocardia sp. NPDC004722 | reverse complement strand
GTGACAACGCGGCCGATCCGAGCATGAGCGCACGAACCATCTTGTTGCGCACAGTCTTCAGTGACCGCGCTTGTCGCGGGAAGAGCACGGCCAGCCGCCGACGAGCGGCGGGAGGCGGCAACGTGAGGAGCGCAGCCGCGACACAGACCAGAACAGCCACGCCGGGGGCGACATTCGATGCCATCAGCACCCGCCACACCGACGGACTTCCGAATCCTGTTCGGCAGCCGCCGAATCGGGGTTCACCTGACACCGACAACTCGCGCGCCAGCCCAGCCGCAGTCCGGGGAATCGCGAACCTCGTACCCGGAAGGGACTGCAACACACGGGATTACCAATGGATACCGGCAGGTCGTCATTCGGAGATGTCATCGCGGGTCCTTTCCTCGAGGAGTCGGTCGAGCGCCCCGGCGGCCGGGGCCGGGCGGGCATCGGCGGTCCAGGCCGGGATGATCCGTACCCGGCCGTCGCAGGCGGTCACCATGCCGATCTCACGAAGGGCGCGGCGACCATCGGAATATCGGTGGACGTGCAAGATCACCTGTATCGCCGCCGCCAGCTGACTGTGCAGGGCGGCCGCGGGCATGCCGCCGAGCGCCGCGAGGGCTTCCAGACGGGCGGGCACCTCACCCGGCGAGTTCGCGTGCACGGTGCCCGCACCGCCGTCGTGTCCGGTGTTCAAAGCGGTGAGGAGGTCGACGACCTCCGCGCCCCGCACCTCGCCGACCACGATGCGATCCGGCCGCATGCGCAGGGACTGGCGGACCAGGTCGCGGACCGTGATCGCGCCCGCCCCTTCGACATTGGCGGGACGGGCGACCAGGCGGACCACGTGCGGATGCGGTGGCGCGAGCTCGGCGGCATCCTCGACGCAGATGATGCGCTCGGCCGGATCGACGATGGCCAGCAGACCCGACAGCAGCGTGGTCTTCCCCGCCCCTGTTCCACCGACCACCAGAAACGCGAGCCGGGCGCGAATGATGCGCTCCAGCAGCACCTTCGCCGTCGGCGGCACCGCCCCGGCGGCGGCCAGCGCGTCCAGCCCCTGGGTGGCGGGCCGCAGGACCCGCAGGGACAGGCAGGTGCCGCCGTGCGCGATCGGCGCGAGCACCGCGTGCAATCGCACGCCGAAGGAATCTCCCAGTGCCGCTTCGCTTCCCGCCAGCCTGCCGTCCACCCAGGGTTGCGCGTCGTCGAGCCGCCGCCCGGCCGCCAGCGCGAGTCGCTGGGCCAGCCTGCGCACCGCCGCCTCGTCCGGGAACCGCACCGAGGTCCGCCGCAATCCGCGCCCGCGATCCACCCATACCGCGTCCGGCCCGGTGACCAGCACATCGGCCACCTCCGGATCGTGCAGCAGCGGCTCGAGCACCCCGGCGCCGGTCATCTCGGTCTGCAGCAATCGCAAGGCGCGCAACAGATCCGTATCGGCGAGCACCCCGCCCGCCTCGGCCCGGACCGCCGCGGCCACCTGCGCCGGATCCGGATCGGCCGCGCCCTCGGCCAGCCGCTCCCGCACCCGCTCGAGCAGCTCGGCGGACAGCAACTCACTCATCACGGACCTCCACTCCGAACAGCAACCAGCGGCGGCTGCGGCCGAAACCGAGACGGCAGTATCCGGCTCGGCCTCCGCGCCGGGGAGGCCACACGCCGAGGAGAATCGCGGGGCCGGGCCGGCGGCGCGACGTGCACCGTCGACGCTCCGGGCTCATTTCCAGACCCCCGCGGACGCCGTCGCCGGTGCGCAGGACGCGCCGCGTGATCGAGCGACACGCCACCACGCGGGACCCGGCTGAGCGGCCACCTCGCGGTGCGCGGAACCATCGGAAAACAGTGCGGTCAGGCAGGTTTCGGCGGCGGTGCGCAGCGGCCCGCGACGCCGGACGGTGAGCCCGCCACGCTCCAGCCGCTCGGTGAGCCCCGGCTGGGAGGGCACGGAGGCCAGCAGCGGCAGCGACAGGGCCTCGGCGATATCGCCTGCGGCGAGGCCGCCGGGCGCCGGACCGCGCACGACCACCCGGACGTTGGGGTTGCGGGTACGGCAATAGGCGGCGGCGGATTTCGCGGCCGCCACCGAACGCAGCAGGGCCTGGGTCACCAGCACCACCAGGTCGGCGATATCGAGGACCTGCTCGGTGTACGGCCCGTGGTCGCTGGAGAGGTCGGCCACCACCAGATCGCCTGCGGCACGGCCGACGAGGTCATCAAGTA
>NZ_JBSGBY010000933.1:0-2213 GCF_053601505.1 Nocardia sp. NPDC004722 | reverse complement strand
GGTGGGCGCCCAGCGCGAGCGCGTCGGCGATCCGCTCGGGGCGGCTGACCAGTGCGGTCACGGTGGCACCGGCCGCCACGGCCAACTGGACCGCGAATTGGCCGACCCCGCCGGTGGCCCCGGTGATCAGGACACGGCGGCCCAGCAGCGCGCCACCCACCCGGACGGCCCGCAGCGCGGTGATGCCCGCGATGGGCAGCGCCGCGGCCCGCTCGAACGACACCGAATCCGGCAGCACCGCAAGGCGTTTCACCGGCACCGGGATGCGCTCGGCCCAGCCCTCCCAGTCCAGGTAGCAAACCACGCGCGCACCGACGGCGGGCCCCGAACCGTCGGCGGCCGCCGTGACCACCACCCCGGCGACATCCTGTCCCGGCCGCCAGCCGTCGGGCCGCCGCCGGATCAGATTGAGTTCATCGTGATTGATGGCGAAGGCCCGGACCTCGACGATCACCTCGTCCGGTCGCGGCTGCGGCTCGGGCAGATCGGCGGCGAGGCGCAGGCCCGCGGGACCTGAAGGGTCGGTGATGTAGCCGAGCATGGTGCGTCCGTTCGTCTCGTGATGCGACAACGGCTCACAACCGTACGGCCCGCCGGATCATTCCGCAGCGCGGAGTATCCGCGCGGCTACCGTCAGCGGACGGTCTCGGCGGTATGCCCGGCACGCAGGCGGCGCACACCCTCGGCGATGGTCTCCTCCTTCTTGCAGAAGGTGAAGCGCACCAGGTGATTCCATGCGGCCTTGTCATCGGCGAACACGCTGACCGGGACCGCGGCGACCCCGAGCCGTTCGGGCAGTTCCCGGCAGAAGTCGTAGGCGTCGCTCGCGCCCAGCGGGCGGATGTCGGCGCACACGAAATAGGTGCCGTCACTGCGCTTGACACCGAACCCCGCTTCGGACAGCGCGGCGGAGAGTCGAATCCGCTTCTCCGACAGGGTGTCTCGCAGCGCCGCCACCCACTGCTGCTCCTTGTTCAAGGCATGCGCGATGGCAGGCTGGAACGGTCCGCCGCCGACGAAGGTGAGGAACTGCTTGGCCGCCAGCACCGCGTCCAGCAGCGGCGCGGGCGCGCACGCCCAGCCGATCTTCCAGCCGGTGACGCTGAACGTCTTCGCGGCACTGGAGATCACGACGGTGCGCTCGAACATGCCGGGCAGCGTGGACAGGCTGATGTGCTCGTGCCCGTCGAAGGTGAGATGCTCGTACGCCTCATCCGACATGACGTACAGGTCGTGTTCGATGGCGATCTCGGCGATGGCGGTGAGATCGGCGCGCGAGAGCACGGTGCCGGTCGGGTTGTGCGGCGAATTCACCAGCAGCAGGCGGGTTTTCGGGGTGATGGCGGCGCGCAGGCTGTCCAGGTCGAGGGCGAAGCCGTCGCCGTCGGCGACCAGTCGCGCGGTGCGGCGATTCGCCCCGGCGAGCGCGATGGCCGCCGCGTAGGAGTCGTAGTAGGGCTCGATGAGCACCACATCGTCGCCGGGTTCGACGAGTCCCAGCACGGTGGCCGCGATCGCCTCGGTGGCCCCGACGGTCACCAGCGCCTGGCTGTCCGGGTCGTAGTGGGTGCCGTAGCGCCGCGCCCGATCCGCCGCGATGGCCTGCCGCAGCGCGGGCACCCCGCGCCCGGGCGGGTACTGGTTGAAGCCGTCGGCGATCGCCTGCCGCGCCACCTCGAGCATGCCCGCCGGACCGTCGCTGTCCGGAAAGCCCTGGCCCAGGTTGACCGCACCGTGGCGGACGGCCAGTTCGGTCATCTCGGCGAAGATCGTCGAGGCGAACGGCTGCAGACGGGTGACGGTCGGAATGCGGGACGGCATGACCGGAGAATAGTGAATCCGGCTGCACCGGTCTCGAACGGGCACCTCCCGGACCTCGTCACGGATTCGACTCCCGGCGATTCCTATTCGACCGGCGCGACCGAGGCCGCTACTCGACCAGCGCGACCGAGGCGATCCGGTGCAGGGTGAAGTGCCGGACCGCGCCCGTGACCGGATCCAGCGCGTCGAGCTGCCCGCCACCCACCTTGAGCGGCTCCACGACTCGCTGCGTGGCGACACCCTGCGCGTCCACGTACCCGATGTGCACCGGTCGCCGGGTGCGCGCGGCGAGTTGCAGCAGGTTCAGGGTGGCGACGGTGCTGGTGCGGGAGCCGTCCGCGCGAACCGCTTGGCCCGGGCGGACATTGGCGGCCCGCTCGCCCGCGCGCAGT
>NZ_JBSGBY010000932.1:0-2218 GCF_053601505.1 Nocardia sp. NPDC004722 | reverse complement strand
GCCCTTGGCCGGAATCCACACTCGGGCGATGGATTCCGGCCAAGGGCACG
This sequence comes from Nocardia sp. NPDC004722, assembly GCF_053601505.1. Lineage (NCBI taxonomy): Bacteria > Bacillati > Actinomycetota > Actinomycetes > Mycobacteriales > Nocardiaceae > Nocardia > Nocardia sp. NPDC004722. The sequence continues at coordinate 2,168 of NZ_JBSGBY010000932.1, read as the reverse complement.
CCGGAATGACGATACGAGGTGGTCAGGTCGGCGAAATTGCGAAGCAGCAACTCACCGTGCTCGCTGGAAATCGACTCCGGGTGGAACTGCACGCCCCACTGTGGGCGAGTGCGATGCCGTACCCCCATGACCACCCCGTCCGTCGCGGTCGCGGTCACCTCCAACTCCGCGGGCAACGGCCGACCCGCGCACAGCGAGTGATACCGCACCGCCGAGAAGTCCTGCGGCACACCGGCGAACAGATCCCGTCCATCATGGGTGATGCGATCCGGGTACCCGTGCCGGGCCCGCGGCGCGGCCACGACCTCCCCGCCCACCGCGAGAACGATGCCCTGATGCCCCAGGCACACACCCAGCAACGGCAGTTCGGCCCGCGCGATCACCTCGGCCGAGATGCCGAAATCGCGCGGCACATCAGGCCGTCCGGGCCCGGGGGAGATGACGATATTGTCGAAGCGCTCGAGCCCCAGCTCCTCGATCGACCCCACCTCGTCATTGCGCACGACGACAGGCTCGACCCCGTTCACCTGGCTGATCAGCTGATACAGGTTGTAGGTGAACGAGTCGTAGTTGTCGATCAACAAGGTGCGCATTTGAGCCAGCACATTACGCCTGGCCCCGTGACACTCCGCGTTCCGACCTGCGCGAACGAGTCGCCCGCCACTACTGCTGGCGGACGCCTTCAGTTTCGCCCGTGGCCTACGGCACAATGGGCGGCATGTCTGTCGCACAGCCGGTCGAAGTGGATCGTGACGTCGTCGATTTCGCGATCGTCGGGAAATGGATGGAGGCGCAGGGCTTGCCCGGCGGCGAGTTCGAGGAGGTGAAACCGCTCGGCGGCGGCACCCAGAACATCATGCTGCGCTTCCGTCGCGGCGGCCGCGAGTACGTGCTGCGCCGCGGGCCCAAGCATCTGCGCAAGGCCAGCAACACCGTCATCCAGCGCGAGTCCCGCATTCTCGGTGCGCTCGGCGACACCGAGATTCGCGCACCCAAGGTGATCGCGGCGTGCCCCGACGAGTCGGTCATCGGCGCGTCCTTCTATCTGATGGAGCCGATCACCGGCTTCAACCCGCAGAACGAACTGCCCGAACTGCACGCCTCCGACCCGGAGGTGCGGCGGCAGATGGGCCTGTCGGCCGTCGAGGCCATCGCGCGGCTCGGTTCGCTCGACCACGAGGCGCTGGGTCTCGCCGACTACGGCAAGCCCGAGGGCTTCCTGGAACGCCAGGTGCCGCGCTGGCTCAAGGAACTCGACTCCTACGCCGTCAACGAGGGCTACCCCGGACCGGAGATCCCGGGCGTGCAGCAGGTCGGCGACTGGCTCGACCGCAATCGTCCCGCCGACGCGAAACCCGGCATCCTGCACGGCGACTGCCATCTCGCCAACATGATGTTCTCCTTCGACGGCCCCGAAGTGGTGGCCATGGTCGACTGGGAGATGTCCACCATCGGCGATCCGCTGCTGGATCTGGGCTGGCAGATCGCCACCCGGCCGGTGCCCGGCACCACCGGCGCGGCGCTGGTCGGCTCGCTGGGCGGCGTCGGTGGCCTGCCCACGCCGGAGGAGATGATCGAGCACTACGGCCGCTTCTCCGACCGTGATCTCAGCAGTGTGACCTGGTACTCCGTGCTGGCGTGCTTCAAGCTCGGCATCGTGCTGGAAGGCACGCACGCGCGGGCCTGCGCGGGCAAGGCCCCCAAGCAGGTCGGCGACTTCCTGCACGCCATCACCCTCGAATTGTTCGAGAAGGCACACCGGCTCATGGAGTGACGGCAAACCTGTCGCCATCTTGGTGACGATTGGCAGAATATTGGTGGCCGATAAACTAGCGCCACGTTAGGTTATCGGTCATGCCGATCGTTCCCGATGCCAAAGACTGGACCTGGGTGCTCGAACGCACCTGCGCCGAATGCGGATTCGTCCCCGAGGACACCGCCTTCGACGCCGTGCCGGGAGTGACCCGCGACAGCGCCGCCCGCCTGACCGCCGCCCTGGCGCGCCCCGACGCCGGGCAGCGCCCCGACGATGACACCTGGTCGACGCTGGAGTACGCGGCACACGTTCGCGACGTGTGCCGCATCTTCACCCACCGCCTCGACATCGCCCGCACCGGCGCCGCCCGGCCGGGCCCGGCCATTCCCGCCTACGACACCGCGGTCACAGT
>NZ_JBSGBY010000931.1:0-2225 GCF_053601505.1 Nocardia sp. NPDC004722 | reverse complement strand
TTGATGTTCGACGCCGCCGGGCGCCCTGCTCGGCGTCGCCGGGGCCACCCTCGCACCGTCCACACTCTCGTTGATATTCACCATGTTTCGCGATGCCGCCCAGCGTTCGGTCGCCGTCGGGGTCTGGGTCGGCGCCTACTCGGTCGGGGGCTCCATCGGGCCGCTGGCCGGTGGGCTCATGCTCGAACACTTCTGGTGGGGTTCGGTTTTCCTGCTCGCGGTGCCGGTCATGGTGCTGCTGATCGTGCTCGCTCCCCGGGTGCTGCCGGAGTACCGCGATCCCGACGCCGGTCGTCTCGACCTGATCAGCGCGGCGCTGTGCACCTCCGCGATGCTGCTGGTGGTGTTCGGCATGAAGAAGGCGGCCCAGGACGGCCCGGGTCCGGCCGCGCTGGGCGCGCTCGCCGTCGGTTTCGGCATCGGCGCGATCTTCGTGCGCCGCCAGCTCAATGTCGCCGAACCCATGCTGGATCTGCGGCTGTTCCGGCTGGGCAGCTTCCGCACCGCGCTCACCATCAATATGGTCTCGATCTTCGTGACCTTCGGCTACGCGCTGTTCGTCGGACAGTATTTCCAACTCGTGCTGGGCATGTCGCCGCTGCGGGCCGGGCTGGCGACCATCCCGGCCGGGCTCGGCTTCATGATCGGCTCCCAGCTGGGGCCGCGCATCATGCGGGTGATGCGGCCCGCCTACATGATCGGGATCGGGATGGCCATGGCCGCGGCCGGGCTGCTGCTGCTCACCCAGATCACCGCGACCGGCGGGGTCGAGCTGACCATCGCCGCGTCACTGCTGGTCTCCTTCGGTCTCGCACCGGTTTTCGGGATCACCACCGAGCTCATCGTCGGCACCGCGCCGCCCGAGCAGGCGGGCGCGGCGTCCGGGCTCTCGGAGACCGGGGCGGAATTCGGGGGCGCGCTGGGGATTTCCATTCTGGGCAGCATCAGCATCGCCATCTACCGCAGCCAGCTCGACGCCAACCTGCCCTACGGCCTGCCCGACGACGACGCCCATGCCGCCCGTGACACGCTCGGCGCGGCAATGGAAGTCGCCACCGCCCTGCCCGGCAAGGTGGGCAGCGCGGTCGCCGACGCCGCCAAGCACGCGTTCCTCGCGGGCATGCATCTCACCGCCGCCATCGCCGCCGGGGCGGCGCTGCTGCTGGCATTGATCGCCATGACGCGGTTGCGGCACGTGCCGCCGGGCTAGCGGCCCGGTTCAGTTGCCGCGCAGCGCCTGTACGGCGGTCACGAACGAATCCCCGTCCAGCAGTTCGGCGGTGGGCGCGATCATCTTCTGCACGGCCAGTCCCTGGAACAGCAGGAACAGCAGCTGCGCGACCGCGGCCGCCTGCTCCTCGGTCAGTTCCGGGTGCACGGTCCGCATGACTTCCGCGAGATCACGGTTGGCCACGGCGCTCGCCTGCGCCATGAAGACCTGCTGTTCGGGGTCGCGAGCGATCTGGATGCCGTTCTCGGTGCTGAGCATGAGCGCGTCCCGATTGCGCTCGACCACCTCGACGAAGCCGTTCCAGGTCGCGGCCAGGGACTCCCACAGGGTGCGGTTCTCCCCCGCGGCCTTGATCGCCGCGTCCATGTCGTCGCCGATCCGGGTGCCGAAGCCCATGGTGATGGCCTCGGTGACCAGATGGTCCTTCGACCCGAAGTGATAGCCGATGGCCGCCAGGCTCACCCCGGCCGCCTTGGCGATGTCGCGGGCGGTCACCTTGGCCAGTCCCCGCTCCAGAACGGCCTGGCGCGCACCCTCCAAGAGGTCTTCTCGATTTCCCATGACCCCACCCTACCAGCGTCTTAGACATTTGTTCTAGACAACCGTGTCAGACTCTGTTAGACATATGTCTTAGACGGAAGTACAGCACCTCACCGGGAGTTCGAAATGACCACCACCAACACCCCTCGCATCCTCGTCGTCGGCGGCGGCATCGCCGGCAACACCGTTGCCCTGCAACTGCTTCGGGCCGGGATCGCCACCACCGTCGTCGAGCGCGCCACCGCTCCCCGGCCGGGCGGCCAGGCGGTCGACCTGCGCACCGCCAGCAAGGAGGTCGCCGAGCGCATGGGCCTGATGCCGGGCATCCGCAAGCTGCGGGTGCACGAGCACGGCTGGGCCTATGTCGACGAGAGCGGCAAGACCTACGCCCGCATCGACGTGGAGATGTTCGGCGGCGAAGGCCCCGCGGCCGAGATCGAGATCTCGCGCGGCG
>NZ_JBSGBY010000930.1:0-2229 GCF_053601505.1 Nocardia sp. NPDC004722 | reverse complement strand
CCCGCCGTGCCCGTCCGCCTCCCGCCGCACGGAGACGGCGTAGTGGTCGGGTCGCACGGACGGCCCCGTCAGGGAGTACGAATTGCGCCGTCCCGCTTCGAGGTCGATCGCGAGATGACTGCCCGGCGCGAACGAGGGCAGCACTCCCCCATCCGGGTCGACCAGGATCAGTTCGCGCACCGTGGCGGTGAGCATGGCGGCATCCGCGATCCGCAGCTGTCTCATGGCAATTCCTCCGCGTCGACTCGATAGCCCATGTACGCGCCCAGTCGTCGCGAGAAGTGGTGGTAGACGGCCAGCGGCGCACCGCATCCGGAGCACGGCACGGTGCCGCCGATCTCGGTGTGCGCCATGGTCGTGTTTCGGCAGTGGGTGCAGAACACCTGTCGCCGGGCCGCGTCCTCGACGAGGGTGGTGATCTCGGCGTCGAGCGCGCCCGCGGCGAGCAGTCGCGCCCGCACCGCCGACACCGTGGCGTCGGTGCCGTGCAGGACGAAATGCCAACCGACGCGGGCGTTTTCCAAGACCGGAGCGAGGGCGTCCGGCGACACCGTCAGAATGTCGCCGTCGAGTTCCTCGGACAGCGGCGGGAGGTCGGCCGCGTCGGTGACGAGGACGACCCGGGTAGAGTGGGCGGGGACGGGAAGGGCCGGTGACCAGCGCGGAACGCTGGTGTGCGGCATACTGACCGGCATGGCGGCTAGGGCGCGAAGGTGCGGTAGCCAACGTAGAACGCCAGCGCCCGGTCCGGGGTGGAGAACAGGATGCGCGATCCCTTGGGAAAGAAGATCGCGTCGTGGGCCCTGGCGGTCAGCACCTGGCCGGTGTCCGGATTCTCCAGCCGGAACTCACCTTCCAGGATGATCTTCATCTCGTCGTATTCGTAGAAGTAGTCCAGGGGGGCGTCGGTGTGGCGGAGTTCGAAGTAGCCCGAGCACATGGGTGAGCCCTCGGGGTTGGCGTAGACGTCGGCGATGTAGGCGTCGGTGCCCGGATACTGTTCGATCGGCATGGGCGGCAACGTCTTCCAGAATCCGGGGGTGACCCGGAACGGGGCGACGACGGTGGTGTCGGGGGTGGCTGACTCGGCCATGATGACTCCGGTTTTCTATCGTGAAGAAACGTAGGTTAATGTGAGGAAACTGGCGATGGGGTTACGACGGATGGCAGGTGGTGTATGAGCGCGCGACCCGAACACCGCGACACCGGTGATCCGGCTCCGGTGCAGCGCGAGGTGTCACCCGATGCGCCGACCGGCGTCGAGCTCGAGCGGGTGATCGGCAAGCAGGTGCGGGCGCTGCGCGCGGCCAGCGGCTTGTCGGTGGGTGATATGGCCGCCCGGGTGGGCATTTCCAAGGCCATGCTGTCCAAGATCGAGAACGCCCAGACCTCGTGCAGCCTCTCGACGCTGGCGCGTTTGGCCGCGGGCCTCGACGTCCCGGTGACCTCGTTGTTCCGTGGCGCGGACAGCACCCGCGAGGCGGTGTTCACCACGGCCGGGCACGGCGCGGTGATCGTGGGCCGCGGCACCCGGGTCGGGCACCATTACGAACTGCTGGGCGCGCTGCGCGGGCAGCACAAGCGGCTGGAGCCGGTGCTGGTCACGCTCACCGAGGCGAGCGAGACGTTCCCGCTGTTCCAGCACGCGGGCACCGAGTTGCTGTACATGCTCGAGGGGGTCATGGTCTACGGTCACGGTGACTCCGAATACACACTGCGCCCGGGGGATTCGCTGCTGCTGGACGGTGAGGGCGCGCACGGGCCCAGCGAGTTGGTGCGGTTGCCGATCCGGTTCCTGGCGATCACCGCCTATCCGGACAACCACGTCGAGGAGTGAGCGGGGTCAGGCCGAGGCGACCCAGGCGGTCATGACATCGGCGAGCGCGGCCGCGCCCACGTGACAGTCCACCGCGTCGGCGTGCTCGGCGGGCGAGTGCGAGACCCCGGTGGGGTTGCGCACGAACAGCATCGCGGTCGGCACCCGGTCGGACAGGATGCCCGCGTCGTGTCCGGCCTGGGTGGGCAGAATCGGGATCTCGCCCAGGTGCGCGAGCGCGGCGGCCAGCCGGGCGCGCGGTTCCGGCGCGAAATCGACGATGGGCGTGACGGATTCGGTGTGCACGGCCAGGCCGACACCCTCGGCTCCGGCGTGCGAGCGGGCCGCGGTCGCGATCCGGTCGACCAGGGCGTCCAGGGTTGGCTGGTCGGCGGCGCGCGCGTCGAGCCAGG
>NZ_JBSGBY010000929.1:0-2234 GCF_053601505.1 Nocardia sp. NPDC004722 | reverse complement strand
GTGAAAGACCACGCTCGCGCGGCCAGATAGATCAGCGATACGGAGACGGTGACTGCGCAGGCGTAGGAGAACGCGTCGTACCACGATGGGCCTGGCGCAGGGCTTCGTCCTCGAACGCCTCGGGATCGGTGTCCGCGTCAGCGTCGGCGCGGGTGCGGCGATGCCAGGCCCAGTCCAGCAGTGCCGCGGCCAGATATTCGACGGTGCGGAATCCCTCGCCGAAACGTTCCGCCTCGATCATGCGCTCGACCAGCTCGGCGGGCATCGGCTCGCCGGTGTCGATGTGGCGGGCGTAGTTCGCCAGCACTTCCGGCCGCGCCATCCACATCTCGTTCACCTGCGACGGGAATTCCACGAAGTCGCGCGGCACCGCGGTGCCGGCGAAGAACGGATACTCGACATCCGAGAACAATCCGTGCAGGGCATGCCCGAACTCGTGGAAGAGGGTGCGGACATTTTCCCAGGTCAGCAGGGCCGGTTCCCCCTCGGCCGGTTTCACGATATTGAGGTTGTTGACCACGACGGGCCGCTGCCCCAGCAGGTTCGACTGGCGAACCAGCGAATTCATCCACGCGCCACCACGTTTGGACGGGCGCTTGAAGAAGTCGCCGAGGAACAGGCCCAGCGCACCACCGTCGGCGTCGAACACCTCGAACACGCGGACCTCCGGGTGGTAGCCGGTCAGGTCCGTGCGTTCCCGGAAGGTGAGCCCGTACACCAGTCCGGCCGCGTGGAATACGCCGTCCCACAGCACCCGCTCCAGTTCGAGGTAGGGCCGCAGCACCTCGCTGTCCACCGAGAACTGTTCGGCGCGAAGCTTTTCCGACCAGAACTGCCAGTCCCAGGAACGCAGTTCGGCGTCCGGGTCGGCGGCGCGCAGGGCGGCGGTGAGTTCACCCGCCTCCCGTTCGGCATTGGCGACCGCGGGCGGTACCAGGCGGGCGAGCATGTCCTCTACCGCCGCAGCGGTTTTCGCGGTCTGATCGGCGACCGCGTAGGAGGCGTGATCCGAATAGCCCAGCAGCTCCGCCCGTTCGGCGCGCAGGGCCGTCATGCGGGCTCCCAGCACGGCATTGCCGTTCGGACCGAAGCCGCGACCGAGAGACGCCGCCATCATCCGTTCCCGAACCGACCGGTCCGCCAGTGCGGCCAGGACGGGCTGATTGGAGACGTTCTGCAAACTCAGCGCCCATTTGCCGGGGTGTCCGAGCGTGCGGGCGTTCTCCGCCGCGGCGGCCACCGCCGCCGGGGTGAGCCCGTCGAGCTCCTCCACGCTGTCGAGAATCAGGGTGGACGCGTTGGTGGCGGCCAGCAGACTCTGACCGAATTCCGTTGACGCCGTAGCGATTTCCGCGTTGATTTCGCGCAGTCGAGCTTGCTGCGCGGCATCCAGCCGCGCACCGGCCCGCACGAAGCGCAGGTGGTAGCGCTCCAGCAGCCGCGTCTGCTCGGCGTCCAACCCGAGTTCGGCGCGGCGCTCGTGCAGCGTGTCGATGCGACCGAACAGCACCGGATCCAGGTGGATGGCATCCGCGTGCGCGGCCAGCCGCGGCGAGACCTCCGCATCGATCGCCTCGAGGCGCTCATTGGTGTCCGAGGACACGATGTTGTGGAACACCTGCGAGACCCGCGTCAGGATCGCACCCGAACGCTCCAGCGCCGCAATCGTATTCGCGAAACTCGGGGCCTCATCCTGGGCGGTCACCGCGGCGACCTCGGCCAGCTGCTCCGCCATCCCCCGTTCGAACGCGGGCAGATAGTGCTCTTCGCCGATCTCCGCGAACGTCGGCAGTTCGTAGGGCAGCGTGCTGCGTTCCAGCAACGGGTTGCTCGTCATACCCGCCACCTTAATTCCGGCGGATGGCACGATCATGGAATGAGTACGGACTACTTCGATCTCGGCGGATATTCGAGGCCGGTCACGACCTCGTCACCCGACGCCCGGCTGTGGTTCGACCGGGGCCTGATCTGGACCTATGCCTTCAACCACGAGGAAGCCGCGGTCTGTTTCCGGCGGGCCCTGCACGCGGATCCGCAGTGCGCACTGGCGCATTGGGGCCTGGCGTTCGCGTTGGGCCCCAACTACAACAAGCCCTGGGAGTTCTTCGACGCCGACGAACTCGCGTCCACCGTGGTCACCGCCCACGATGCCGCGCGGCGGGCACTCACCCTGGCCGACACCGCGACACCGGTCGAGCGGGCGCTCGCCGAAGCCCTGTGCGCCCGCTATCCGC
>NZ_JBSGBY010000928.1:0-2238 GCF_053601505.1 Nocardia sp. NPDC004722 | reverse complement strand
CGCATCGATCCCGACCCATCGATGAGTGAAGCGCGATCGAGTCAAAGATGCGCCGCGCGAAGCGTATTCGATACCAGCGGTTATGACAAGATCGACATCAATAGGCAACGTTTGGCAAATTTAAGAGTGCGGTGTGGCGAGTGTGAGGATCCGGTCTCGAAAAACTGGACGATCGACTCCCGACGATGCTTTCCGCGTTACGGACCAGTAGCGTCGCCACTCGTGAACAAGCATCTGAAGATCGGACGCGTCGCGATCGCCGGACTGGCCGTCGTGACCGCCCTCGGACTGTCCGCGTGTGGCAGCGGGGACAAGCCGGGCACCACCAAGCCCGCCAAGACCAGCACCGCCCAGACCACCGCCGCGGCGCAGGGCAGCAGCAACTACCCGCCGGTCCCGACCGCCGCAGACCTCAACACCCAGCTGCAGCAGGGCCTCGACCCCAACACCCCCAACGAGGCCAAGCTCGACCTGCTGCAGGGCGTCTCCGTCGACCCGACCCTGCCGCAGCGGCTGACCGACTTCTACAAGCAGGCCAACGCCACCGTCACCGTCACCCACGTCACCGACCTGGGCAACGGCACCCTCACCGCCGACGCCGACTTCGCGCTGTCCGGCGGCCAGCCGCAGAAGGCCGTCGTCCCCTTCGTCGCCGAGGACGGCAAGTGGAAGGTCCAGAAGGACTGGATCTGCAACATGCTGTCGCTGGGCAACCAGACCTCCCCCGCCTGCAGCTGATCGCGGCTCGATGAGCAGCGCACGCCGAGATCGTCCGCCCCGGCGGTCTCGATCACGGCGTGCGCCTCACACCGTCAGGCGCGCGACAGGGCACTGCCGGGCGATAAGCAGCGAGCGGTAGGCGCTCTCACCGAGCGATGGGCTCGGCACGGGCGAGGATCTCGTCCACCGTCTCGTCGACGGTCAGATCCGAAGTGTCGAGCCAAAGCCCCAGGCGGGGTGTGGTTTCGCGTAGACCGGTGTCGAGGTCGGCGACGGTGAAGATGCCGTAGGCGGTCTTGGCGCGGGCGGCTTCCCGCCGGGCGACCACGGCCGGGCTGGGCGCCAGGACCACGACATACAGTGGGTCGGTGCGGATCTGGTCGATCAGATAGGGCAGCATCTCGCCGAGCACGACATCCTGCACGACGGCGGTCAGCCCCTCGGCCACGTAGGCGTCGGCGGCCACGGCGGCCTGCCGGTGCCGTAACCGCAACTGCGCGAGGGCTTCGGGACTCGGCGCGGGAGACATGTCCTCGCGACCGGAGACGACGAAGCGGCGGAAGACATCCCCGCGGACATGCGCGGAGCGCGGGAAGCGTTCGGCGAGCGCCTGTGCCACAGTCGATTTCCCCGCGGCTTGGATTCCGGTGATCAGATAGACCGCGGGCGGGGCGTCGGCGATCGGCGTGAATCCGGTCATGACCCGAACGTAGCCGCCGGGAGTATCCCGCGCAGCCGCATTTCCGCACGGCCCGCCGATATGATTGCCGAATGTTTGCCTTTGCCGTGGGTGCGGTGCTGCTGGCCTGGTTCACGCTGCGGATGTACCGGGAACCACGCCGCTTCGGCAACGGCGTACTGCTGCTCATCGCACTGGCCTTCGCCACGCTCGGGCTGCTGAGCATCGATCACGACAGCCCGCTGACGATCGTGGTGCTCGTCGTCATCCTCACCTCGCCGCTGCTGCTCCTGGTCCTCGCCGGGTTGCTGATGATCAACGGAGTGCAGATGTGGCGGCGCGAGGGGCGGCGGGTCGCGAACCTGCTGTCGTTCGGGCTCGGCCTGGCGCTGCTGTCGCCGTACGTGATGTTCGTTGTCGAGTTCGAGCTGCAGAACCCCTGGCTCACCGCGGTTTTCGGCTCCATCCTGCTGGTCGAGAGCTATCTGGGATTCGTGCTGGTGGCGTTTCTGCTCTACACCGTCGTCTACCTGCGCTGGCCGTACCAGGCGGGCATGGGCGCGATCGTGGTGCACGGCTCCGGCCTGATCGGCTCCCGGGTGCCGCCCCTGCTGGCGGCCCGTCTCGACCGCGCCCTCGAGGTGTACGCCGCCGAGGTCGCCGCGGGCGGCGCCCCGATGCTGGTGACCAGCGGCGGCAAGGGCTCCGACGAATCCGCCGCCGAAGCCGACGCCATGGCCGACTATCTCATCGCCAAGGGCCTCACCCCGACCGCCTGGCCCACAGGCAGGATCAGCTGCGCCGGGTCGCCGTCGTGCTGCGGGTAGATCGTCCGCAGG
>NZ_JBSGBY010000927.1:0-2240 GCF_053601505.1 Nocardia sp. NPDC004722 | reverse complement strand
CCTACGCCCGCACCGGTCAACGAGTCCTGCTGGCCTCCCTCGACCAGGCCCACTCCCTCGGCGACGCCCTCGGCTTCCGCCTGCGCCACGGCGGCGGCGCCACACCCGCCGTCGCCAGCATCCCCCTGCCCATGTTCCAGCCGCCGCGCCCGGAACCCGAATTCGGCGGCGGCGCAACGGGATCCGTTGGTGGCGAGCCGGGATTCGGCGGTGTGGAGCACGGCCGGGCCAATGCCTGGCAGGCGCAGGCCGTTCCGCGCGGGGATGCGCTCGCCGCCGCGGCGACGCTCGATGTCATCGAGGTGGATTCGCTTGCGCTGCTGGAGGATCGGTTCCGGCAGGTATTGATCATGGCGTCGGGGGCGGGGCATGAGCACGGATTCGACCTGGGCGCACTGGATCCCGCCGAGCTGACCGGACTGCCCGGGGTGCAGGAGCTGCTGGCGATGCTGGAGATCACCCAGTTCGCCAAGGACGCGCGCTGGGACGTGATCGTGGTGGACTGCCCGCCCTCGGCGGACATGCTGCGCATCGTGACCGCGCCCGACACCGTGCTCGGTTACCTCGAGCGGGTGTGGCCCGCGCACTCGCGCACCATGGAGGCCATCGGCACCGACTTCCGCAAGGCCGTGCTGGCGGTGACCGTGGAACAGATCGTGTCCGCGGTGACCGACGCCCGCGACCTGCTGGCCGATCGCACCCGCACCGGCGCGCGCCTGGTCACCGCCGCGGAGCACGTCGCGGTCGCGGAATCGGCCCGGGTGCGTTCGGCGGCCGCATTGCTGGGTATCCGGTTGGATGCGGTGCTGGTCAACAAGGTGCTGGCGGAGATGCCGGGCGCGGATCCGGCCACGCCGCCGCATCCTGCCGTGCAGTGGTACTTCAACCGCCGCGGTGAGCAATTCGATGTGGTGACCGAGCTGACCAAGCGGCTGCGCGGTGTCCCCGTGCAGGTGGTGGGTCATGCCGGGGCCGAACCGGTGGGGCTGAGCTCACTGTGTGCTTTGTCCTACGCGGTGGACGCGAGTGGTAACTGGGTGGGATCGCGTCCGATCCCTATGCTTGGCACAGATGCGGACGGCGTGCAGCCCGTCCCCGCCGAGCCGATGGTGCGGCTCGAGTCGGGAGCCGGCGTGCACTCGATGTTCGCGATGCGCATGCATCTGCCGATCGTCGATCCGTCGACGCTGCGGCTGGGACGAGTGGAGGACGATTTGATCGTGGGAGCGGACGGGGTCCGGCGGCGCATGCGGCTGGCCCCGGTATTGCGGCGGTGCACGGTCGAGGCTGCCGAGCTCGACGGCGACCAGTTGGTCATCCGCTTCCGGCCCGACCCTCAGGTGTGGCCGAAATGACCACGACCCACCCGCGTCCCGGTCACCCGGAGGAGAACCTCGGCGAATTCGCCGAGGAACTGCGGCTGCTCGCCGAGGCCGTGCTCGAACGCGTCGAACCGGTGCTGCGCCGCACCGCCTCCGACGGGCGCACCGAATGGAACAGCTGCAGCTGGTGCCCGGTCTGCGCGGCGGCGGCCATCGTGCGCGGTGAACACCACGATGTGGTGGCCGCCATCGCCGAACACGGCACCGCCATCGTCACCGTGCTGCGCGAGGCTTTGGCGGGTGTCCCGGTGGATCCGGTGATCCCGCCCGAACTCGACCCCGACTCCCCGGAGTACCACGCCTGGCATCAGTACGTGCACGCCGCCGGAAACGCCTCCGAGGCAACGGATCTGCCCTTCGCGGACGCCTACGCCGCCGCGCGCGGTGATAACGGTGCCGACGCGGAACCGGGTGCCGGAGCGCAAACCGGCTGGCGCGCTGACGAATCCGCGCTCGGTGGGCACGGGCCCGGACCGGGTGCGGGCCTCGCAGCGGTGTTCGCCCGCTTCCTGGCCGGTGCGCAGGGCCGTGCCGCTGCACGTAACCAGCGCGGTGACAATACTTTCGGCGGCCGGTCCGAGGGCGAGGACCCGCTTGGGCGCGGTCCGGGCGCTGCCCGTAGTCCCTCGGCGGAGCAGTCGGCCGCGTCGGCGAAGTCCGACTCCACGGCGCGCAGTGGCGCAACTGGGCAGTCCAGCACGGCTGGGCAGGCTGGCGGGGCCGGGCAGTCGAACGCGGCTGGGCAGGCTGCCGGGGCTGGGCAACCCGGTGCGGCTGGGCGATTTCGGTCCGCTCGGCACCTCGGTGGCCGGGACGGACGACAAACTACTGCCGGTGCTGGGCGAGATCATGGTGACC
>NZ_JBSGBY010000926.1:0-2244 GCF_053601505.1 Nocardia sp. NPDC004722 | reverse complement strand
GCCCCGCCCCCATCATCCCCGCCCCGAACACACGCTTCATCCCCACCCGATCCCCTCGAAATCGATATCCCCGCCACCCCCGGACAAAGACGGCAGCGCACTCTAACAATCCTTCAGCGCCCCGCAGAACCCCTACGAATTGGTCATCGAATCGGTCATCAGCCCCGCCAGCGTCTCGACGACATCGGAAAGCGGTGCGCGCGTGTCGATCTCCACGGTCGCCACCGACCGCAGCCGCGGCTCGATCTCCGCGATGTCGGCGCGGATCCGATCCCGTTGCCCCGCGGTCTTCCCGAACGCATTGCCGGTGCGGTTCGCGACCCGCTCGAGCAGCACCGCCTCCGGCGCGCTCAGCAGAACGACCTGAGCGAACCGCGCGTAGAACCGCTGCTGATTCCATACCGTCCCCGCGACGAACAGCGGCTCCCCCGTCTGCTCGTGCCGCGCGATCAGCGCCGCCATCCGCGCCTCGTCCCACGCCGGTTCCCCGCCCGGCCCGAGGACGATCCATCCGCCGTAGTCGGTGTCCAGCACCGGATATCCGCGCTCGGCGAGCAGTCGCAGAGTCGCGGATTTCCCGGTGCCGGACATCCCGGTCACGAGGATCACCGCCACGGCCGGGCCTACCGGTCAGGCGAAGAGGCGGGCGGCGAGGTCGGGGGTGAGGACCTCGTAGTTCTCGGTGGCGCGGTTGTACCACCAGGTGCGGTCGTCGGGTTCGGAGCGACCCGCCGCCTGAACCGCCCGGGTGGAGGGGCGGTAGGTGGAGCTGCGGGGGATGTCGTCGACGACGTAGACGATGTCGGGGCGTTGGTCCGCAGGCAGGACGCGGACCGCTTCGGTGACGTCCTTGGGTGCGAGGGTGAAGCCGGTGCGGACGCTGACGGCGGCCACGGCCAGCACGCGATCCCGGGTGGGCAGCGCGAAGGCCACTTCCATGTCGACGGCGGTGATGTCGTTGAGCGCGTCCACGATCGGCTGGGTGTAGACGGGGCCACGCGAGGTCGGGATGACCGTGTCGCGGCGGTCCATCAGCCAGTAGTCGCCGTCCGGGTCGCGGCGGAAGAGGTTCTCCGTCGGCATCCAGGAGTCGCCGGGGGCGAAGACGCCGCGCAGCCCGCCCGCGGACAGTTCGACCGCGTCGGAGACGGTGCCGATCAGCAGCCCCACCTCGTTGTCGGCGGCACGGCGCGCGAAACCCGTGTCCTCGACCAGGATTTCGTCGGCCAGCGGATCGTAGGCGATCAACTCGACCTTGGCGGTGCCCGGCACCGGACGCCCCTTTGAGCCGACCTTCACGCCGGAGACGTTGGCCAGCACCACATCTCCCTCGATGGAGGCGTAGAACTCGAGCACCCGCGCCGGTTCGAACCGCTCCTGGGTGCGCCGCCACAGCCCGCGCGGCATGCCGGAGCCGATGAACAGCCGGATCGGATGCGGATGCCCGTTGGGGAAGGTGTCCGCGTCGAGGATGTCGCGCAGCATGGTCCAGGTGTAGGTGACCACGGTGACGCCGTAGCGGTGCACCTCCTCGGCGAAACGCGCCGGATCCAGCGAACGGGCCAGCGCGATCCGGCTGCCGCCCGCCACCGCGCCACCCAGGCTCACCAGCAGCCCGGACGAATGATGCAGCGGCGCAAGGCAGTACACGGTGTCGTGGCGGCCCAGATCGGCCGCCGAGGCGGTGCCGAAGGCCGACAGCGCCCAGCGGTGGTTGGTCACGTACTTGACGTCGAACTTGTCGCCGGTACCGGTCACCAGGATGAAGGCCAGCTCCCGGGCCAGGCCCGGATCGGGGCGATACCAGGCGGGCAGGGTCACCGCGGCGGGATCGATCTGCTCCATATCGACCACATCGCACCCGGCCGGAATGTCGAGGCCGCGAGCCTCGCCGCCGCCGAGCACCAGCACGCGATGACCGGTCGCGGCCGCGCTGGCCAGATTCTCCGGATCGGTGAGCAGCAGCTTGGCCCCGGTCAACTCGGCGACCTTGGACAGTTCACTGCCGGGCGCGAGCAGCACCGCGACCGCGCCCAGCCGCGAGAGCGCGGCGACCGCGGCCAGCGCGGAGGGCCGGGTCTCCATCACGACGCCGACCCGGGTGGCCGGGCGCACGCCGACCGAGATCAGCCCGCGCACCACATTGTCGATGCGCTGGTTGACCGCCTCGGCGGTGTGCACGCGATCGTCGAAGAGGAACAACTCCCGCTGCGGCCCGCGCCGCGCCTGCTCGGCGAGCAAGCG
>NZ_JBSGBY010000925.1:0-2246 GCF_053601505.1 Nocardia sp. NPDC004722 | reverse complement strand
CCTGGTGGCGCAACAACATCTGGCCAAGCGAAGGCTCGCGGAGTGGGCGATCGGCACCGGGATCGAGGTCGCGCGGCGTCGCTCGGAGGGTACGCCGATTCCCGCGGCGCTGCGGGCCCGGCATCTGGTCGCCGATCGGCTGGTGCTGGCGTCGCAGCGCGCGCGGATGGGAATGGATCGGGTGCGGGGCGCGGTCACCGGCGCGTCGCCGATCGCGCCGGAAGCCCTGCTGTTCTTCGTCGGCCTGGGTATCCCGGTGTGCGAGGCGTGGGGCATGACTGAGACGTCCGCGGCGGCCACGGTCAACCGGCCGGACGCCATCCGGGTCGGCACCGTCGGCACCGCGCTGCCCGGCACCGAAGTCACCCTCGCGGCGGACGGTGAACTGCTGGTCCGCGGCCCGCTGGTGATGCGCGGCTACCGGGGCGACCCGGAACAGACCGCCGCCGCCATCGACGCGGACGGCTGGATGCACACCGGCGATATCGGCACCATCGACGCCGACGGCTACGTCCGCATTGTCGACCGCAAGAAGGAACTCCTCATCAACGCGGCGGGCAAGAACATGTCCCCGTCGAATATCGAAGGGGCGGTGAAGGTCAGCTGCCCGCTGGTCGGGGCGGTCATCGCCATCGGCGACGACCGCAAGTACGTGACCGCGCTGCTGACGCTCGACCCGGACGCGTGCGCCGCCCACGCGCGGCAGTACGGTCTGGCCGACGCCGCACCGGCGGTGCTCGCGCAGGACCCGGGGGTGCGGGCCGTACTCGAGGAGGGCATGGCCGCGGCCAATGCCCGGCTCTCGCGCGTCGAGCAGATCAAGAAGTTCACGGTCCTGCCTGTGACCTGGGAGCCGGGCGGCGACGAACTCACCCCGAAGATGTCCTTGAAGCGCAAGTCGATCCACGCGAAGTACGCCACGGAAATCGACGACCTGTACCGGTGAGCGCGCCCGGCCGTACCGGACAGTGGACGGCGGGCGCGCGCTCTCTACTGTTGAGCGCGTGCCTGTTGCCCTCCACTCCGCCCTGACCGATCAGCCCCGGGCCGCCGCATCGCGCGCCGAGGCCGCGCGATGACCGGCGCGATCGACCGGTCCCAGCGCTGGAACCGATTGCTGGAGTTGCTCGCCGAGACCGGGCGGCTGTCGGTGGAGGATGCCGCCGAGCGACTCGGCGTCTCCATGGCGACCGTGCGACGCGACTTCACCGCGCTCGCCGAGCAGCAGTTGGCCACCCGCACGCACGGCGGCATCGTGGCCAGCGCGGTGGCCTACGACCTGCCGGTCCGCTACCGGCACGGCGACGAAGCCAAGCAGCGCATCGCGGATTACACGGCGGCACTGGTGGAACCGGGCCGCGTGGTCGGCATCAACGGCGGTACGACCACGACGGCGATGGCCCGGGCGCTCGCGGGGCGGTCCGACCTGACCGGGTCGGGGGATGGTCAGCTCACCATCGTCACGAATGCTTTGAATATCGCGGCGGAGCTGGTGCTGCGGCCGCATCTGCGCACCATCTGCCTGGGCGGGACGGCGCGCCGGGAGTCGTACGAGCTCTACGGGCCGCTGGCCGAGCGGTCTCTGGCCGAACTGCGGTTGGACACACTGATATTGGGGGTCAACGCGATCTCGGCCGAGGGTGGGGCGCAGTGCCGCCACCTCGGCGAGGCCGGGGTCAGCTCCGAGATGGTGCGCCGCTCGGGCGAGGTCGTCGTGGTGGCGACCTCGGACAAGGTGGGACGCGCCGCGCTGGCCAAGATCTGCGATATCGGCCAGGTCTCCCGGCTGGTCACCGATGTCGACGCCGACGCCGGGGTGGTCGCCGAGATCCGCGACGCGGGAGTGCGTGTCGATCTGGTGTGAGGCCCGGGTCAACCGGCCAGCACACCGAGGAAGTGCGCGACATTCCGCTCGATGCCGGTTCGGCCGGGGCCCAGGTACTTCCGGGGATCCGAGACGGCGGGGGAGTCGGCGAGGGCGGTGCGGACCGCGTCGGTGAGGGCGATATTGAGGCGGGTGCCGATATTGATCTTCGTCATGCCGTGGCGGACTGCCGAGCGCAGACCCTCGTCCGGGACGCCGGAGGAACCGTGCAGCACCAATGGGACGGACAGGGTTTCGGCCAGCGCGGCGATCAGGGCATCGTCGAGCGCGGCGTCGCGGGTGTGCATGGCGTGCACCGAGCCGACCGCGACGGCCAGGGCGTCCACGCCGGTGGCGGCCACGAATTCGGCGGCCTCGCCGG
>NZ_JBSGBY010000924.1:0-2268 GCF_053601505.1 Nocardia sp. NPDC004722 | reverse complement strand
GCGGCACTGTCGATCGCGCTGGCCTGCTTCCTGGTGGTGGGTGAGCCGACCGAAGGCGTGACGGACGCGCCGTGGCGGCACTGGCTGCTACCGCTGGGGCTGCTGATCGGCGTGATCGTGGCGGCCATCGCGGTGGCGACGACGGTGAAAGTGCCGACGCTGCAAGCGCTGTTGCTGGGTTCGGCGGCCGGGCTGCTGTTCGGCATCTCGGCGGCGCTGACCGAGAGCGTCACCCAGCAGTTCGGGCGCGGCATCACGAACGCGTTCACGGGGTGGGAGCTGTACGTGCTCGTCGCCTGCGGCATGCTCGGGTTGTACGTGCAACAGCTCGGCTATCAGGTGGGGCCGCTGTCGGCATCGCTGCCCGCGTTCACGGTCGCCGAACCGCTGGGGGCCGCGGTATTGGGGATGACGGTGCTCGACGAGCGCTTGCGCAGCGGGCCGGTCGGGACCGCTTTCGTCGGATTGTCGGTGGTGGTCATGTGCGTTGCGGCCGTGCGGCTTTCCCGCGCGCAGGCCGCGCCGGTGGCCGAACCGCAGGCGGTGGCCGACAGCTCGGCCACGCCCGCGCCGTAATCGGGCCTCCCCGCCATCAGGCCCTGACCCGCTCGAATTCAGACTGCCCCACTCGTCGCCGAGCCACGCCCGCCTCGTCCTCAGGCCCCGCCCGCATCGTCGCCGAGCCTCGCCCACGTCACCCTCAGGCCCGCCCGCATCATGGTCAGGACGCGTGCGCATCGCAGTCAGGTCGCGCCCGCATCGCCGTCAGAACGCGTGCGCGAGGATTCGCTCCGCGGCGCAGGTTGCGCCGTCGGCGCGGATGGCAGGGGCCAATTCGCGGGCGCGGGTGGCGGTTTGGGGTGTGAGGGCGTGGTCGAGTGCTGCGGCCAGTGTGGGGGTGGTGACTTCGCCTGGGGTGTGGGCGAATCCGATGCCCGAGGCCGTGACCCGGTCGGCCCAGTAGAACTGGTCGAAGCGCTGCGGGACCACCACGTGCGGCACTCCCGCGCGGGCTACGGCCGTGGTGGTGCCCGCGCCGCCGTGGTGCACGACGGCGGCGCAGCGCGGAAACAGGGCTTGGTGGTCGACGTCGCCGATGACCAGGCAGTCGGTGGCGTCGTCCTGTACGTCCAGACCCGACCAGCCACGCAGGATCACCGCCCGCCGTCCCAACGCGCGCGCGGCGTCGAGGGCGGCGCGGCCGGTGTCGGCGGCCATGTGCATGCTGCCGAAACCGAAGTACACGGGCGGATCTCCGGCAGACAGGAAGTCTTCGAGTTCGGGGGCGAGCGATCCTTGCTCGCGCAGCATCCACGCCCCGGGCTGCCAGACGTCGAGGCCGCTCCCCCGATCCGTGCCGGGTTCGGGCCAAGGGCCGAGGGTCGGGTCGGCGGCCAGCCACGGGTGGTCGGTGAAGATGTGGTCGCGGACCTCGGTGGCCGGGGTCAGGCCCAGGGCGGTGCGGCGGGCGTTGAGTGGCTCGGCCCACAGAGCGTTCCAGCGGTCGGCATCCTGTTTCCATTGGGTGAGGTTGTCGGCGGTGGTGTCGACGCCGGGACCCAGAGGTGGGGGCGGAAGTTGCTCGGAGGGAAGGGTATTCGCGGCGTAGGCCGCGTAGAGGTAGGGAATGTCACGCAGCTCGGCGATGGAGCGGGCGGCGATCTGCAAAGCTCCACAACCGACCAGCAATTCACAGTCGGCGGCCGCCGCGCCGACCGCGTCGAACTGGTCGGCCACCGTGCCCGCGATCATGTCGCGCCGCTGCTGCGGTGTCGGTACCGCCCCGCGCGCAGCCCCCGCCTTGGCCACCTCGGGCCCGACGGGCACGAACTCCAGCCCGAATCCGCCGATGAGGGCCCGGAAGTCGGGCGGCGCGCACAACCGCACCGCCGCCCCCAGCCTCGCCAACTCCAGCCCCAGCGCCAGCATCGGCTGCACCTCGCCCCGCGACCCGATCGTGGACAGCAGAACTCGCATCGAAACTCCTCCCAATCGCTCTCCGACCAGCAGTTATAGCGCAATGCAGGGGTCTTGCCACAAGCCCCGGCCCGCGCGTTATGGTGGAGTGGGAACGAGATCCGGCCACCGCCGGATCTTTTCTGTTTCCAGCCCCCTCCCCCACCCCCGAATCACCCGGTTTTCCAGGCGATTTGCATTTACCACCCACCCATAGGCTAATGTTCTGTCCCGCAAGCCGATCGGCCCACAAGGCCGGGTGAGCACGCGGATGTAGCGCAGCTGGTAGCGCATCACCTTGGCAAGGTGATG
>NZ_JBSGBY010000923.1:0-2275 GCF_053601505.1 Nocardia sp. NPDC004722 | reverse complement strand
ATCATGGACCACGGCCCCCGACTGCGCCACCTCGACCGTGGCGGCATTCGGATCATGGACCGGGGTCTGCACCGTCGCCGCGTTCGGATCGTGAACGGGGGTCTGGACCGTCGCGGCATTCGGGTCATGCACCGGGGTATGAACTGTCGCGGCATTCGGATCGTGGACCGGCGTCTGAACGGTCGCGGCATTCGGATCATGAGCGGGGGTCTGGACCGTCGCGGCGTTCGGGTCGTGCACCGGTGTGGGGACGGTTGCGGCGTTCGGGTCGTGGACCTGGAGTGGGGTCGTCGCGGCGTTGGGGTCGTTGGCGGTGGTCTCGACGGTTGACGCGTTGGGGTCGTGGGTGGGTTCGGGGGTGGGGGCTTCGGGGCGGCCGCCGGCGATGTCCCAGAGGAATTCGGCGCGGTGGGTGGCCATGCGGACGCGCCAGTCGGCGTGGTCGGCCTCGAAGTCGGCGCGGAAGCGGTCCATGGTGCCGGGGGCGTAGAACTCGGCCGCCTCGCGCAGGAAGGCGGCGCGCTGCTGCTCCATCCGCACTTCCCAGTCGGCCTGGATGGCGCGTTGGCGGTCCAGCCACTCACGGCTGGACTCCTGACGGGGACCGCCCTGCTCGCCGTCGGGGAGACCGTGCTCGTCATCGGGGAGGCCGTGGCGCTGCGCGGGTTCGGCGGGGCGGGACTCGTCGCCGGGGTGGGCGGCGCGGGCCTCGTGGGCGTCGATCAGGACCTGGCTGAGCACCTTCGACTGCTCGGACGCACCCGCGCCGTTGAGGACGTCGTCGGTGAACGCCTCGGCCAGCGCCTCGGACGGATCCCACCGGCCGTGCTTGTCGAAGGCCAGGCCGCGCTGATCGGCGAACCACGACTCGAAACCGTCGAGGTTGCCCCGGGTTTCGGCGTAGTGGCGCAGCATGGCGTCGAAGGCGCGGTCACCGGCGTGCAGGCCGCCGGAAAGGTCCAGGGCGTGCGCGAACTCGTGCACGATCGTCGAGTACACGGGCCGCTGCGCCGAGCCACGGGTCAGCAGGCCCGCCTCCTCGGCGCGCGCCACATCCCGGGCCAGCGCTTCGGGTTCACGGGCGTAGCGGTCACTCAGTGTTATCCGGTCGGCCCGCAAGCGTCCGTCTTCGCCACGGCCGGGCGTGGTTTCGGCGAACACATGCTCGCCGAGCGGTCCGATGTGAACCTCGCGCACGCCGGTGCCCGGATGGTCGCGGAACATGTCCTCGATCGCGCGGGCGTACTCGCGGACCACCTCGACATCGAAGTGTTCGGCGAAGCCCGGCACATCGGTTTCGAGATGCTCGTCGTAGCTGGTGATGTCGACACCGAACTCGTCACGCAGCCGGTCGGCGATGCGCTCATGATCCAGGCCCGACCAGACGTCATCCGGACGAGGTGACCAGTCATTGGAATCCGTTGCGGTGTGACCATTTTCGCCGCCCGATCCCGGATCGCGGTGCACCGCCGACTGATCGGCCGCGGGCCCGGCCGGGTCCGTCAGGCTGACATGCTCCGGCAGGCCGCGACGCTGCGCCGGACCTTCGGGAGTGGGCCGTTCCGGGGCGGCGGGATGTCCGGAATCGCTTGCCGGGCGGATGGTTTGGACCGAAATCGACCCATCGTCGGCCACCTGCACCCGGCGGTATTCGACCGGCACACCCTGCTCGGCGAGCGAGGCGCGCAGTTCGGCGCTGAGCGCATGACTCGGATCGGCGTGATCGGTCACCACCAGCACCGACGGCGGCTCACCCTTGAGCCCCAACCCGGATTCGAGCGGGTGATCGGCCTCGCTGCGCAGCACATCCTCGATGGCCAGCGCATGCGCCTGCTGGGTCAGGCGCGCAGCCTCGAGATTCTCATCGAAGTAGGTACGGAACTCGCGGTCGGCCGGGGTTGCGGCGCTCGGCTCGTCGCCGTGTCGTGCGGCGTCGAACGCGTCGCCGACGGCACGCTCGAGCGCACGGCCGGACAGGGATTCCGGGTCGGGGATGCCGAGCCCGCGGGCGAGTTCGTCGAGCCGGGAACGGCTGTCCGCGGCCCGTTCCCGGGCCTGGCGTGCCCGGTCCGTGAGCTCCTCGATCCGGGCCTCGACCCGAGCGTCGGGCGGAACGTGCGGTTCGGGCGCGCCGACCGGCTCCCACACCTCACGGCCACCCGGCTGCGCGCCGCGCTGCTGCGCGGATTCCGGCTCACCGGACAAGGCGAAATCCAGCCGCGGGTCGCGAATCACGTTGCCGCCCTGCGGCTCCCGCGGCTTGCCGAACTCGAGG
>NZ_JBSGBY010000922.1:0-2280 GCF_053601505.1 Nocardia sp. NPDC004722 | reverse complement strand
GATCCGGTCGCCGAGCAGCAGCGCCTCATCCACATCGTGGGTGACGAAGACGAGGGTGGCGGGATGCGTGCGCCAGGTGTCGATCAGCAAGCGCTGCATGGTGTTTCGCGTCTGGGTATCGAGCGCTCCGAAGGGCTCGTCCATCATGACCGAGCGCGGTGCTCCGGCCAGCCCACGGGCGAGCTGCACACGCTGCCGCATGCCGCCGGACAGCGATTTGGGCAGGAAGTCGGCGAACCCGGTGAGCCCGATCTCGGTGATCCAGCGGTCGGCCAGCGCGCGGCGCCCGGCACGGGGTTCGCCCCGGAGTTTCAGCGCCAGTTCGATATTGGCGCGCACCGTCTTCCACGGCAGCAGCGCGTTGTCCTGGAAGACGACGGCCCGGTCCCGGTCGGTGCCGGTCACCTCGACCCCGTCGGCGCGCACCTGCCCGGCGTCGGGGCGCAGCAGTCCGGCCAGTGCGCGCAGCACCGTGGACTTGCCGCAGCCGGACGGGCCGGTGAGGATCAGGATCTCGCCGGGACGCACGTCCAGGGTCAGGTCGGCGATCACGGGTGCGCCGGTGTAGGACAGGCGCAGCCGCTCGAGGCTCAAACCGATTCCGGTGCCGCTCATTTCACCGTCTCCTCGCCTCGGGGCAGCCAGTGCGTGACGCGCCGCCCAATGAGTTCCACGGCGGCGGAGGTGGTGTAGCCGAGCACGCCGATGGTGATGATCCCGACGAACACACCCGGGTAGTCGACGATGGTGTACGCCTGCCAGGTGCGATAGCCGACACCCAGTCGCCCGGAGATCATCTCGGCCGAAACCACGCAGATCCAGGCCACGCCGATGCCGGTGGACAGTCCGCTGAACACGCCGGGCAGGCTGCCCGGCAGCACCACCCGCCACAGCACGTCGAACCGGGTACCGCCCTGTGTGCGCACCGACTCCTCCCAGATGGTCGGCAGCGCCCGCACCGCGTGCCGGGTGGCGACCATGACAGGGAAGAACGCGGCCAGGAAGGTGATGAACACGATCCCGGCCTCGTCGTCGGGGAACATCAGAATGGCGACCGGCACGATGGCGATGGCCGGGATCGGCCGCGCCAACTCGGTGAGCGGGCCCAGGATGTCGGCGAACCACCGCGAACGCCCCAGCGCCACACCACTGCTCACCCCCAGCACCGCCGCCAGCCCGAACCCGGTGAGGATGCGGATCAGCGACTGGCCGAGATCGAGGTAATAGGTGTTGGTGCCCAGCTGATGCTGGAAGGCGCGCACGATCTGGGTGACGGTCGGCAGCGTGTCGAAGCGCACCCAGAGCCGGAGGTGCTGGGAGGTCAGCACTTGCCACACGCCGACGGCGAGAAGCACCGACAGCAACCGGATCAGGCGTGAGGTCCACGCCGTCCGTCCGGCCCGCGCCCGCCCGGCGACGGCGGGCCGCGCCGGGACCCGAGCCGAAGTCTCCAGGGGCGCAACGGTGGTGGCACTCATCAGGACCGCACCTCTGTGACGGCCTGGTCGTAGGCGACGACCTTGCCGGTGGGGTGCTGGGCGAGGTAGCGGCCGACCGCGGCCTCGGTGGTGAACGGGAGATAGTTGTCGCCGTCGTGGACCCACAGGGCCTTGTCGGCGAACCAGCGGGTGCCGAGTTCGGCGTCGGGGACATAGGCGGCGCGGACCGTCTTACCCTGTGCGCGGGCCTGTTTCACTGCGCGGAGCAGCGCGTTGGCGTCGGCGACGGATTGGGTGGCCGTCTCCCCTGCGAGCCAGATCTCGCCGCCCGCACCCGGCAGCGGGTTGGCGTTGTTGCCGAGTTCGGCGTCGTAGTTCAGCCCGCGCTCCTGGTACGCCTGCTTCAGGGCCGCCGGGTCGACGAACTGATCGATGTCGAGGTCGGCGAAGTCGCCGATCGACTTCAGGTACGGCACATCGCCTTTGAAGGCGGCCAGCAGCGACGGCTTCAGTGTGGTGTCGAAGGAGGTTCCGCCCGGCCCGTTGTAGAGGTACACGACCTCCGGGGCCAGCCCGGCGTTGTCGGCGACGGTCTGCGCCGCCTCCAGGGGGTGCTGGTGGATGAAGTCGGTGGCGTCGAGCTGGGCTTGCAGGAACGCATCGAGCACCTCCGGGTGCTGCTTGGCGTAGTCGCGGCGGGCGACGACGCCGTGGAAGGTCGGGACGTTGAGTTCCGCGCCGTCGTAGAGCAGTTTGGCCTTGTTCTGGAACACCAGCAGCCCGGGCCAGGCCACGAATTGCGACAGGGCCGCCACCTGGCCGGATTCCAGTGCGGAGGAAC
>NZ_JBSGBY010000921.1:0-2293 GCF_053601505.1 Nocardia sp. NPDC004722 | reverse complement strand
GATCCGCGCCACCAAGCCGACCTCGACCCCGACATCAACCCGGACGGCCACGACCCGGACCGCAAGCACGCACACCGGGAGATCCTGTTGACCGGGGCCACCGGCTTTCTGGGCGTCTTCCTGCTGCGTGAACTACTCGAGCACACCTCGGCCACCATCCACTGCCTGGTGCGCGCCGCCTCCGATACCGCCGCCCGGGATCGGATCCGGGCCGCCGCCGCACGCTACCGGGTGGAGTTCGGGCACGACGCCGACCGCATCTTGCCCGTCGCGGGTGATCTCGCGCTGCCGCAATTCGGTATGGGCGCACCGCGTTTCGCCGACCTCGCGGAACGCCTGGACGTCATCTACCACAATGGCGCGGCGGTCAACCATCTCGAACCGTACGCACGTATGCGTGACGCGAACGTCGGCGGTACGGCGGAGGTGCTCCGCCTGGCCACCACCACCCGCGTCAAGCCGGTCCACTTCGTGTCGACCGCCTCGCTTTCCACGGCCGACACCGCGGAACCACCGGTCGGAGCCCCGGGCTACCTGCTGAGCAAATGGGCTGCCGAACGGCTCATGACCCAGGCGGTCGAGCGGGACGTCCCCGCCGTCATCCACCGTCCCGCGCTCATCACCGGCGACACCCGCACCGGAGCGGGCAGCGTCGACGATGCCGTCTGGACCATGGTGCGCGCCATGGTGATCCTCGGCATGGCTCCGGATCTCGGTGCCGTCGCAAGGTCCAGTTCCCGCGCCAGCTGCCGCGCCTGCGCCAGCCGCGCGCTCGCCTTGTCCACTCCCGGCAGGAATGTCGAGGACACCGTCTCGGCGGCGGTCGCCAGCCGCGCCACCTCCCGGTAGCCCGTGTTCATCTCGGCCACCAGCTGCGTCAGCGTCAGCGAGCGCGTCACCGCGGCCGGGCCGAGCAGATCCCGTTCCCGCAGCGGAATCGGTTGCGGCGCAAGCGCGACCGACGGGCCGCACAACAACTCCGTCAGCTCCGCCAGGTCCCCCTGATGCGGGCGGGCGCGCCGCCCCCGCACCTCGTGCACCCGTGCGACGACCCGCTCCAGCAGCCCCAACCGCGCCCACAACCAATCCAGCCGAGCCCGCCCCGCCGCCCATCGCGCGGCGCTGACACCGGTCAGCGGTACGCGATCGAGAAATCGGACTCCCGGATGTTGCTCCAGCTCCGCGAGATTCACGCGGATCTCACCATGGTCGGCGTCGAGCCGGGCCAAGGCCTGATCGACCTCGGCGATTGCCAACACTGGCACCCCCTGTTACAGCGCTTTCACTCCTGCGGGCGTGAGCCCGTCAGCACATGCTGCCACCGTTGGGCGTAAGCAAACCGTAAGGATTTCTTGCATCGCGCGACGGGGATGCGCCGCAGCCGGAAGATTATGTGGTTTCGGCCTGCCGCGCCTCGGCGGTGATCTCGGCGATCACGTCGGCATACCAGCGGAACAGTCGAATCGGCGGCAGGGCAACGGAATCCAGTGCCGCCCAGCACTGTGCCACGGCCGCTCGCGCGGTCGCGCCGACCCAGTGGCGGGGGAGCAGTTCCGGCGGCAGCAGCGGATCGGGTTCGAGCGCCCGGTCGAATTCGGCCGCCAAGGCGACCGCGAGGGTGAGCCGTCGCGTGGTGTCGGCCGAAGTCAGTGCGCGCATGGTGTGTTCGGCGGTGGCGAGCAGCCGCTCGTGCCCGGCGGCCAGCTGCTCGAGCGGCCACAGGCGCGCCGCCAACTCCCGGGGAGCGGTGGTGCCACCCACCTCGAGGTCTGTGGTGGTCGCCGTCGTCAGCTGTCCCGCGATGCCGAGTTCGGTGGCGGTCGCCCGGATCTGGTCCTCCCAAGCGTGCACCGACACGTACAGTCCGCCCTGGATGGGTGCGCCGCCGAGCCCGACGAGGGCGTCGCGCAGTCCGTCGCGGGCGGACCGCTGGGACTCGGGCACCGCGAACGCCGCCAGATGCCACACCCCGTCCCAGCCCGCTCGCCCCCGATCCTGCGCGTACATCAGCCGCAGGTACTCGAGGTCGGGTTCCAGCGTGCCGCGGGCGTCGTCGGTGGCCCGCAGCACCGCCTTGCGCCCGCGACCCTCATGGGTGAACTGGCCTTCGGCCACCAGCCTCTTGATGCACAGCCGCACCTGCTGATCGGTCATCCCGAGCGCCGCCGCGACATCGTAGAGCTCCCCGGCGTCGATGGTGGCGTCCTCGCGGACCAGGCTCTCCACCAGCGTCCGGGTCGGAATCTCCGTCGAAATCGTCACTGCACCACCGGCTCTCGTTCGATGACCACGG
>NZ_JBSGBY010000920.1:0-2295 GCF_053601505.1 Nocardia sp. NPDC004722 | reverse complement strand
CGCGGAAATTTGTCCGAATCACCGCGCTGAGTACACATTGATCTTGATGAGACAGCCCGGAATACGCGTGTGGCCCCGAGCGAATCGCTCGGGGCCACAGGTGTTTCGGCGTCGGGACGCCTACAGCTGCTCGTGCGTGCCGATCAGCGTCGCACGCCCGATCGCGTTCATGAACAGATTGAATCCCAAGTACGCGGGCGAGGCGTTCTCGTCGACCTCGAGCCGCTCCACCCCGACCGCGTGCACGACCACGAAATACCGATGCGCCCCGTGCCCGGCGGGCGGAAACGCGCCGGTGTACTCGTGCAATCCCGCGTCATTGCGCAGGTGCAGCGCACCGGCGGGCAGGCTGCCGCCCGCGCTGGCCTGACCGGTCTCGAGGCTGGTGGTGGTGACGGGCACATTGGCCAGCACCCAGTGCCAGAACCCCGAGGCCGTGGGCGCGTCGGGGTCGTACATGGTGATCGCGAAACTCTTGGTCTCGGCGGGGAATCCGGACCAGCTCAGCTGCGGGGAGATGTCGCGCCCGCCCGCCCCAGCCAGCGCGCTGACCTGGTCGAGCGACAGCGGCTTGCCGTCGCTGAGATCGGCGGAGGTGAGGGTGAATTCGGGCAACTGCGGTAGCGCGGCGTACGGGTTGTACGAATAATCCGGCACGTCAGGTCCTTTCGACTCGTCAGCTGTGCAACAGGAAGTGTTCCAGCACGCGGGCGCCGAACTCGAGCGATTCCACCGGAACCCGCTCGTCGACCCCGTGGAACAGGGCGGTGAAGTCCAGTTCGGGCGGCAGCCGCAGCGGCGCGAAGCCGAAGCAGCGAATCCCCAGCCTGGCGAAGGCTTTCGCGTCGGTGCCGCCCGACAGCATGTACGGCACGGTGCGCCCGGCCGGATCGTGGGCGAGGATGGCGTCGTTCATGGCGTCGACGAGATGCCCGTCGAAGGTGGTCTCATACGAGTCGAGCTTGGTGATCCACTCGCGCTCGACGTCCGGCCCGATCAAAGCGTCGACCTCACGCTCGAATTCGGCCTGTCGGCCCGGCACCACCCGGCAGTCGACGACGGCCTCGGCGGTCTGCGGAATCACATTGGCCTTGTAGCCCGCGCGCAGCATGGTCGGGTTGGCGGTGTCGCGCAGGGTCGCGCCGATGATGCGCGAGATGGTGCCCAGCTTGGCGAGCTGGCCTTCGATATCCGGTGAGGCGGGATCGAATTGGAGCCCGGACTCCTCGGCCACTGCCGCCAGGAACTCCGCCACCGAATCCGACACCACCAGCGGGAAGGTGTGGGTTCCCAACCGTGCCACGGCCTGCGACAGAATGGTGACCGCGTTGTCCTCGTGCAGGAACGAGCCGTGTCCGGCGCGGGCCTTGGCGCGCAAGCGCATCCAGCCCAGCCCCTTCTCGGCGGTCTCGACCAGATACAGTCGTCGCTCGCTGCCGTCGGGTTTGGGCACCGTCAGCGAGAACCCGCCGACCTCCCCGACCGCCTCGGTGACACCGGCGAACAGGTCGGGCCGGTTCTCCACCAGCCACTGGCAGCCCCAGCGGCCGCCGTTCTCCTCATCGGCGACGAACGCCCACACGATGTCGCGCGGCGGCACCGTGCCCTCGATCTTGAACTGCCGGGCGACGGCCAGCATCATGCCGACCATGTCCTTCATGTCGATCGCGCCGCGCCCCCACACGTAGCCGTCCTGCACGGCCCCCGAGAACGGGTGCACACTCCAGTCCGCGGCTTCGGCGGGCACCACGTCGAGATGCCCGTGCATCATCAACGCCCCGCGTGAGGAATCCGCGCCCTTCAACCGCGCGAACACATTCCCGCGCCCGGGCGCACCGGATTCGACGTACTCGGTCTCGTACCCGGCTTGTTCGAGTTGCTCGGCCACCCACAGCGCGCATTCGCGCTCGCCCTTGGTGGTTTCCAATTCACCGGTATTGGAAGTATCGAACCGGATCAGCGCACTGACCAGGTCCACCACTTCCGACACGGCACGCGGGGTGTGGGTTTCGGCGGTTTCGGACACGTCACTTTCCTACCACCTCCCCGCCCCACCCCGCCCAGCCGCCGCCCACCCCGCCCCACCCAGCGCAGGTCGCCGCGCGCGGGGCAATTGGAATCTGCCGTCGCGCAAGGGTTCCGGACCCGCGCGCGTCGCCGGGTGTGCTCAGCGCAGGAAGCGCACGGTGGTGGTCAGGGTGGTCAGCAGCGATTCCAGGCGCTGGTCGGCGATACGGCGTTCGAGGACTTCCGGGTCCAGGCGGGTCGCGGTGGCCCAGAGTTCACCGAGGTGGG
>NZ_JBSGBY010000919.1:0-2301 GCF_053601505.1 Nocardia sp. NPDC004722 | reverse complement strand
GCGGGCGGCCCACCGCGCCGGAGGCGGTGAGATCGGCGCGCTCGCGCAGCAGTCCGGTCGAAAGCAGCGCGGACACTTGGCGATTCACGGTGGCGATGCTCAAACCCGTGGTCTGCGCGGCGATATCGCGGAAGATCGGACCTCGGGTGGCGGCGCGCAGGACCGCGGCCGCCGGATTGTCGGTGATGCGCAGCTCCGGCGGGACCGCGGGACGGGCCGGAGCCAGCCGCGCGGTGGCGGCGGTAGCGGTGCCGTGGGGACGTTCAAGGATGGGACTGGACACTTTTGGAATCCTTGCTGCGGTCCCGCCTGACATCAGGGGGACGTATGCCTACATGAGGGGCTGTGCAGCGAGGAACCCGGATTCGAGGAAGGCGGATCACGCCTGGGGAATCGGGCTCAGAACTCGGCTGCGGGACGGCAGGGACAACACAGTTCCCGTTGCCGCGGCAGCCGAACGCCCAGCGCGACGGTCACGTAGGTGACCCGCGGCGCGGAGAGAGGGCGACTGGCAGACATGGGATCAAAGTATCATTGGGATCACGCCGAATGGAAGGCGTGCGCGACCGTCCCGGCAACCCGGGCGCTGTTCGGGGCTCCCGCATCAAACCCTTCGAGGGACTGCCTTCGCGACCGAATCTTTTGCGTCTGTTGATATTTCACGCCACGGCGGGAGTAATGGCGGAAACCCGCCAAGAGTGGCGCACGCCACGTCACGCTCTCACATCTCGAGATACCGGCCTACATTCCGCTCACCCTGATTCGAAGGCGGCCGGTTCCGGTGGGGGTGGCGCAATAGCCCGAATCCCGGACATTCCAGCAGGCCGTGCCGTGATGCGGGCGGCGTAAATCCGCACTGCTCGCCCGAGCCGGTCGTGAGCGTCCGGCCGCCCGGCTTTCCGCCGTTAAGGTTCTGAAATCGCAGGTCAAAGGCCCTGCAATCGCAAATCGACGGCAGCGAGAGGAGTTCAGGTGTCGCCGGAACCGGTACCGTTGCGCGCCCCCGAACGGCGGGCGGATCGCGCCCGCCAGGTGGCGGATGTGCTGCGCCAGCAGATTCACGCGGGAACCTTCGACCGCGCGCTGCCCACCGAACCCGAACTGTCCGCCGAATTCGCGGTGTCGCGCAATACCGTCCGCGACGCGCTCGCACTGCTGAAGGACGAGGGCCTGATCGAGCGCGCCCCGAAGGTCGGCACCCATGTGGCCCGGCGCAAATACGACCACGGCCTCGACGCCCTGCTCGGTCTGAAGGAGACGCTGCGCGGCCACGGCGAGGTGCGCAACGAGGTGCGGGCCGCACGCCGGGTCACCCCGCCGCCCGCGGTGGCCCGCAAGCTGCGACTCGAACCGGGGGAGCAGGCCGTCTATATCGAGCGCTTGCGCTACCTCGGCGACCTCCCGCTCAGCCTGGATCTCACCTACCTGGTCCCCGATATCGGCGACGAGGTCGTCACTCGCGACCTCGAGACCAATGACGTGTTCGCTCTCATCGAGCAGATCAGCGGCGGCCCGCTCGGGTCCGCGGACCTGGCACTCGAGGCCATCACCGCCGACGCCCATTCGGCCATGACCCTGCAGATGCCCGAGGGCGGCGCGCTGCTGCTGCTCGAGCGGCTCACCAAACTCGAGGACGGCCGCCCGGTCGACCTGGAATACATCCGGATGCGCGGCGACCGGATCACCATGCGCGGCAGCCTGATCCGGCCGCCGGACGATTGGAGGCTGGCCTGATGGCCCTCATCGAGCAGCGGGCGGACGTCCCGGTGACCATCGACGAATCGCTCTGCATCCAGGGCTGCACGCTGTGCGTGGAGATCTGCCCACTGGATTCGCTGGCGATCAACCCCGACAACGGCAAGGCGTACATGCACGTCGACGAGTGCTGGTACTGCGGCCCGTGCGCCGCGCGCTGTCCCACCGGCGCGGTCACCGTCAACATGCCCTACCTGCTGCGCTGAGGAACAACCCCATGAAGCTCCACCCCGCCCGGATCGCCGCGCTCGCCGCCGCCCTCGCCCTGACCGTGTCCGGCTGCTCGCTCGAGAGCAGCGGCGGCGGTGACACCGTCAAGGTCGTCATCGGCTACCAGTCCAAGACCATCAACACCGTCACCGCCGGAACCCTGCTCAAGGCCAAGGGCTTCCTGGAACAGCGGCTGAACAGCCTGAACAACGGCCACAAGTATGCGGTCGAGTGGCAGGACTACGACACCGGCGCACCCATCACCGCGCAGATGGTGGCAGAGAAGATCGACATCGGCTCGATGGGTGACTACCCGTTGCTGATCAACGGCTCCCG
>NZ_JBSGBY010000918.1:0-2312 GCF_053601505.1 Nocardia sp. NPDC004722 | reverse complement strand
GCTGGAAGGCGGCCTGCTGTGAGCGTCCCGGACCGTGCCGGCGCGGAACCGCCGCGCCGGAGTGAGAGAAGGAGTGACCGTGGGAACGACTGTCCGAAACCTGTGCTGGGAACTGCGAACCCGGCTGCTGCGCGCACTGACCGCCGAGGACGGGATGAGCACCGCGGAATACGCGATCGGGACCATCGCGGCCGCCGCCTTCGGGGCGGTGCTGTACACCGTGGTGACCGGCGACAGCATTGTGAACGCCCTGACCAAGATCATCGACAAGGCTCTGAAGACTCCCGTCAAGTGACGTATGCCACACCATCACCTGATATCGATGCGGGCATGGCAACCGTCGAGGCGGCCATCGCGCTGGCCGCGCTGGTGGCGGTGCTGGTTTTGACGGTCGGCGCCCTGCTGGCGGTGTCGGCGCAGGTGCGCTGTGTCGATGCCGCCCGTGAGGCGGCCCGCCTGGCGGCGCGCGGCGATCCGGAGACGGGCGTATCGACCGCCCGCCGGGTCGGCCCGCCCGGCGCCCGGGTCGTGGTGCGGACCGAGGGTGACCTGGTCGTCGTCGAGGTAAGTGCCCGCGCCGCCGTGTTCCCCCTCACCCTGCACGCGGCGGCGGTGGCGGCCCGGGAGCCGGGTGAGTCCCGGTGAAGGGCGGCAATCGCACCGAAGGCGAGGCGGGCGGGGTGACGGTCACGGCGTGTATGGCCCTGATCGGGCTGCTCATGGCGGGTGCACTGGTCGCGCAGGTCGGGGTGGCCGTCATCGCCCGGCATCGGATTCAGTCCGCCGCGGACCTGGGCGCGCTGGCCGCGGCGGCCGCCCTCGACGGCGGTGTCGCGACGGCCTGTGATCGCGGTGCGCGGATCACCGCTCGAATGGGCGCGCGGCAGACGGCGTGCGTGGTGACGGGATGGGATGTGACGGTGACCGTCGAGGGCCGGATATCACTGGGGCCGCTCGGACAACGCGCGGTCCGTGCGATGGCTCGGGCGGGGCCGGCCGAGTAGGGCCGATCGCGAATAGCTCGTACCGAGCGGTTGGTTAGAAATACGATGGCGCGGGCCACATCCAGTGGTGATCAATGTCGAAATTCGATGAATGGGATAGCCGAATAGATTGGGTATCGATCGCTTTCCAATTCGTTCCGCGAGACTCATTGGAATGAATGCACAGGTAAATCCGCGAGCGACATTATCGAACGGAGCAACCCCCCAGTTAACAGGATCACATCCCTTTTTAATCGACTTCGAGTCCTGCGTGTCGCGGACGCCCCCACGCACCCCGATATCTACCAGTTGACATGCCCGACCGGTTGGTCGGGTGGCGCTCCGGTCTCGGGCCGGAGTCGGCGGCGTCACGGTTCGGGGTGACCGTCGTCACCTTCCCCGAGCTCGGCCAGCACCGCCCGCAGCAGTCGGGCCGCACCGGCCTTGTCCAGCGGGTTGTTGCCGTTTCCGCACTTCGGCGACTGGACGCAGGACGGACAGCCGCCCGGGCACACGCACGACTCGATGGCCCCGAGCGTCGCCGACAGCCAGTGCCGCAGCCGCGAGAACCCGCGCTCGGCGAAGCCCGCCCCGCCGGGATGGCCGTCGTAGACGAAGACGGTCGGCAGCCCGGTATCGGCGTGTTCGGCCGTCGACACGCCGCCGATGTCCCATCGATCGCAGGTCGCGACCAGCGGCAGCATGCCGATCGCGGCGTGTTCGGCCGCGTGCAGTGCGCCCGCGGCGTGTCGCGCGTCGATCCCGGCCCGGATCAGCAGGTCCGGCGTGACCGTGTAGAACACCGCCCGGGTCGGCAGCGTCTGCGCGGGGAGATCCAGCGCGACCATGTCCAGCACCTCGCCGCTGGGCAGTCGGCGCAGGTAGCCGATCACCTGCCGGGTCACCAGCACCTGCGCCAAAGCCGTTGTGACCGAGCCGTATCGGCGTTCCTCGGTCACCTCCTCGATCTCCAGCGAGGTGACCGCCCGCGCGCTGGTGCTCCAGCCCGGGGTGTCGGCGTGCACCAGTGCGACGCCCTCCTCCAGGTCCAGCTCGTCGACCACGTAGCTCTCGCCCTGGTGCAGGTGCACCGCGCCCGGATGCAGGGTGGCCGGGGCGCGCCCCGCGTCGGTGGTCCCGAGCATGCGCCCGGATTCGCCGTCCACCACCGCGACCGCGCTGCCGATGCCGCCGCGCACGTCGACCGCGTCGTGCGGATGCGCGTCGGCGGTCACGAACCACCGCGCGGTGCCGTCCCGCGCGACCCCGTCCCGGCGTCGGATCAAACCCTGTTAGGCCAGGTCGGACAGCAGATCCCAGCCTTGGAAG
>NZ_JBSGBY010000917.1:0-2324 GCF_053601505.1 Nocardia sp. NPDC004722 | reverse complement strand
CCGGGGCCCGGTGGGGCCCCGCGGCCCTCGGGCGCGCTGGGGCCCCCCCCCCGCCGCGACCGTGCTCATGGTGGCCAGGCCGATGCCCGAGGACGCGCCGGTGATCAGCACGATGCGGCCGTCGAGCCGGTCACCCTCGTTGCGGCGGGCGCGATCCGGATCGAGATTGGCCTGCCAGTACTTCCACAGGGTCTCGGCGTACTCCTCGAACCGCGGCACCTCGATGCCGGTGCCGCGCAGCTGCGCCTGGGTCGACTCGGAGACGAAGGTCGACTCGAACGAGGTGTGCGGGGCCACCTCGGCCGGAATTCCGAAGCGCTCCAACAGGAAATCCCGCACCGCGGGCACACCCGGCAGCCCGCCCAGGGCGTGCAGCGCGGTGTGCGAACCCGGCACGGTGCCGATGGCGGTCGGCGCACCGGCCGCGCGGGCGAGTGCGTTGTAGATCTCGGCGAACGGCTGCGGCTCCGGATTGGTCAGGTGGAAGGTCCGCCCGATCAGGCCCGGCTTGCCGATCAGCTCGACCATGGCGTCGACCACGTAGTTCACCGGAACCACATTGGTGGAGCCCAGGTCCGGGATCGGCATGGGCAGCTCCGACGGCAGCGCCGCCAGCCCGGCGATGGCCGGGAAGAAGTAGTACGGGCCGTCGATCTTGTCCATCTCGCCGGTGCGGGAATCGCCGACCACGATGGCCGGACGGTACACCCGCCAGCGCAGACCCGCGGCCTCGCGCACCATCTTCTCGGCCTCGAACTTGGTGCGGTGATAGGGCGAGTGCAGGCCCTGGCCCAGATCGAAGTCGTCCTCGAAGAACTTGCCCTTGTGGTCGCCCGCGACCGCGACCGACGACACGTGGTGCAGCACCGCGCCGAGCTCGAGCGCCAGGTCGATGACCGCGCGGGTGCCCGCCACATTGGCGGCGTAGGTGACGTCCGCGTCGGCGGTCATGTCGTAGACCGCGCCCAGGTGGATCACATGATCGGCGCGCGGCGCCTCGGCGTAGCCGCCGGTCAGTCCCAGTCCCGGTGCGGTGAGATCTCCGACGAGCGGGAACACGCGGTCCCCGGCTCCCCAGCCGTCGGCCATCTCGCGCAGCTTGGCCACCGATGCCTCGCGGGTCAGCGCGTGGATGACGGCCTCCGGGTCGCGCTGAAGCAGTGCCGCGACGACGCGGCGGCCCAAGAAACCGGTGCCGCCCGTGACGATGTACGAAACCATCGTCCCCTCCTTAATAACGAACCTGTTGGTACCCAACGGAGTTCGTCCGACATGCGTCGGTGGATGCGGACGGTTGTTGCTAGCCCCCTAGCAGAATGTCGGGCCGAGGTAGGAACACCATCGTGCCTAACTGATGAGTAACTTTACGGACCGCGAGTTGGCCGTTCAACCGGAATGGCTGTTTCGGCGCTGTGGGACTGGTCACCTCGGGGCTATCCGAGTTGGTATGTGTAACAAAGGGTTTGGTGTAACCATCGGGCGCAGTTGGCAATTCATCAGCTACTGGTCAAAAGTCCTGAGCGTGCGCTCACTTGTTTGATCTCTCGATGTTTGCCCGCCCGATCCGCATGTCCTTTCTGTCCGAATCGCCCGGCTGAGCGGTAAAGGTGCTGGTGAACGCCTCGCGCGCCCGAAGTGAGGTTAGGGTGTTCCAGTCTTGTCGGCACCGGACCGTGGAAGGAGTCGGTCATTCACCAGCTCGACCTGCCCCGCAGCGGCGTGCGCACCCGGGCCGAATTCGACACCCTGCCGGGCGTCCCGCGCGGCTGGGCCTGGGAATTGCGATCCGGCCGATTGGAGCTCAGCCTCATGCCCGTCACGTTCTGGTATTCCCGGATCGTGTTCCAGGTGCTCGACTTCTGGCGCGGGCACGGCTACGAGATCGCGGGCGACCAATACATCGCCGACAGCGGATTCGCGCGCGGCGATATCGGCCAGCACAACTTTGTCGCCGACGGCGTGGTCTTCCAGCCCGGCCACCGCCCCGACAAACACAGCACCACCCACGCCGCCGCCGCGCTGTTCGCGGTCGTGGAAGCGGTGTGGCAGCCCGCCCAGGTCCGCGAGGCCATCGACAAACTGCGCGTCTACTCCATGCTCGGCATCCCGCACTTCTGGATCGTGCGCGGCGATCACGACAGCGACGACCTCGACGGCTTCGTCAGCATGTACGAACTCGTCGGCGAGGACTACAAACTCACCGGCAGCCGCCTGGTCTCCGAACTCTCGCCGAACTGAGCGTTATCCCCCGGATCCGAAACGCATAGCGCCCCTGGGGATCCGGTCGCCGCGAGCAGCCGCGGCCCAGGTGGTTACTGCGGAAC
>NZ_JBSGBY010000916.1:0-2325 GCF_053601505.1 Nocardia sp. NPDC004722 | reverse complement strand
TGCATGCGCCCGGCCGCACCGGCGAAGGCGGCCAGCGCCGCGGCGCGGCGATGCTCGCTCTCCTTGGCCGTGCGCGCCTGCTCGGCGACCTGCTCACGCAGGCCCGCGATCCGCTGCTCGGACTCGGCGATTCGCGCCTGCGCGGTGCTGACCGCGGTGTTCACCTGGGCCTCGGCCTGCATGCGGTGGGCCAGCACCTCCTGGCGAACCTGACCGAGCCGGGCCCGATACTGCGCGGTCACGGTGAGCGCCGCGCACAGCAGCAGGGCCGCCGCGCCCGCACCGATGGCCAGTGGAAGCCGGAAATCGCTGGGAGCGAAGAGAACCGCCGCCGCCACCGCGACACCGGTGACCGCCAGCGACCCCGCGAGGACGCCGATCGGAAAGGGCGGGCGCTGTGTCCGGACGGCCTGTTGCTCCCCGCCCGGCGGGCTGACTGATTCCGACACGCTCCGCACTTCCGCACCGATCTTCACCAGGGCGAACGCCCCGATGCCCCCGACCGTCACCGTCGGCGAGCCGGGTCAAAAACCACGGTCCGGCAAGCGGATTCAGATCTGCGGCACGAGCATAAGCGGACCGGTCTGCTCGCGCTACCCGAGCGCGAACCTACCGACAAGTTGCGTCCCGCTGACCGGAACCACCGTCACGACGCCCGGCTGAGCACATGGTTGCGGGTACTGGTGACCCCGTAACCCAGCACCGCCACCAGATACAGCAGCAGCGCCGCGGCGGGCCACAGCAGCCCGATCGCCGCGATCACGTCGAAGGCGACGAAACCGACGACGGACTGCATGCTTTCGCGGCGTGCGAACGCGGCGTCGTAGCCGGGTTCGAACAGTTCCGGATTGCGGTACACCGCCACCCACATCACGAACCAGGCCACCGCCTGCAACGCACCCACCACACCATAGAACGCGGTGGCCACCTTGGCATTCGAGCCGCCGTCCTCGAGATGGTGGGCCAGTACCGTGGTCGGGAACGGCAGGAACGCCACCGCCAGGAGCAGCAGCAGATTGCCGCAGTGCAGCAGCCCGTCCATGCGCCGGATGCGGCTGAAGAACCGGTGATGGCACAGCCACAGCACGCCGATGGTGAGAAAGGAACCGGCATAGGCGAGATAGCTGGGCCACAGCCCGGTCAGCTCCCGCCACAGATCGCCGCCCTCGGTCTCGGGAAGCCGGATCTCGAGGACCAGCAGGGTGATCGCGATGGCCATGACGCCGTCGCTGAAGGCTTCGACGCGGGTGGTGTCGGTCAGGCGGGAATCACGCTCGGGGGTGGCGTTGTCTGGGGTGGTGCTCACTGAATCCGGGTGGTGCATTCCAGCATTATCGAAGTCCCCGGCTCAGGCGTCGATATCCGTCGGTGTCTGCGTGCGCATCCGGACACTGGCGATCAGCGATCCCAAGGCGAATCCGAAAATGGGAATGCACACGATCGGCGACCACGCGTTGAGTTGCGGACCGTCCGGGCGCAGCAGGGTCACCACCCGCATCGCCGCCAGCGTCAGACCGCTCAGGCCGCCGAACATGAACAGCGCCAACGGCAATCGGAAGGCCGCCGCAACCGTGCGGTAGCTCAGCACCGAGGCGACGAGCACCGCCGCGTTCACCGCCATGCCCGCCAGCGCCACGATCCAGTTGTGGCTCTGGATGGTCACATAGGACGGATGCAGCGGGTCGTAGGTGAGCAGCAGCCCGGCCTCCACCGCGATCAGCCCGACGTAGAACGCGCGCCGCAACAGCGCCCGGCCCCACGCGTCGGCCACCGTCACCCCGATCAGGGCTCCGGCCCCGACCAGCGACACATCCGCGATCAACCCGGGAAAGCCTTCGAAATGCCCACTCGGCAGCGACATCTCATTGGCGGAGTCATTGATCGCCGGGGTGCGCAGCAGCGCCCACACCGCCAGCAGCGCCAGGCCGATGGTGAACGGTCGCGATTCGGCGGCCCGCCAGCGCGGCAGCCGGGCGGCCGCCGCGGCGAGCGCGCACACCGCGGCCAGGACGGTCACGACACTGTTCACCGGAACAGCCTCGCCCCGGCCTCCCCGCGAGAGGGTTTGCGCCGCGCCGTTTCCTCCGCCTCTTTATCCCGCCGCAACAACTCCGTGAGCAATTGCCGCGTGCTGGCCTGGCGGATGGCGCTGCCGGATCCGGCGCGCTGCGCCTCGGCCTCGGTAATGATCCCGGCCACCACCTGGACCTCGACCGGATTGGCGTTGTAGGCGCGGGCGATCTCGATCAGTGTCTCCACGGGCGGCGTGGCCACGGCCAGATGTCGCGCCAGGGTGGCCTGCGGAATCCCGGTCACCACCGCCAT
>NZ_JBSGBY010000915.1:0-2328 GCF_053601505.1 Nocardia sp. NPDC004722 | reverse complement strand
AAGCGCAAACATCCCGCGCAGTTCGCTCAGCGGCCTGTCCGGTCGTGTCAGCTCAGCGCCAGCGCCGCCGCGGTGAGCCGCCAAAGCCGTTCGGCGGCAACCTCGACGGGCGGCAGCGGATCGGTGCGCAACTGCTGGGCGATGCCGTGACGCAGGCCGCCGATCACGAACGCGCCCGCACTGTCGGCGTCGAGGTCGCGGGGGATCTCACCGCTGGCCTGTCCCCGGCGGACATTGATGGCCGCCGCCTCGGAGAGGTTGCGGATGTAGTTGGCCTGGATCTCGGTGAGGCCGGGATCGGGCGCGGCACGGTCGAGCAGCAGCGTGGAGAGCGGATGCGCGAAGTGGTAGGCCACGAAATTATGGGTGCGGGCCCGCTCGCGGGTCGCCCAGTCGCCGTCGGCGGGCAGCTGGTCGTCGGCGATGGCCCGGCTCAGACCCTCGTAGAAGTCGTCCCAGATCGCGGCCAGCAGACCGATCTTGGACCCGAAGTGGTGGTACAGCGCACCCGTACTCAGGCCGGTGCGGCGGGTCAGGGCGCTCAGTTCCAACGTGCCGCTCGCATGGACGAGTTCGTCGCGCGCGGCATCGAGAAGCTGTTGACGTCCGAGAGGTGCGCGTGCCACAGTCAGGAGAATAACAGAACTAGGTTATGTTAAGGATGGCGGCATGAGCGGGAAAGTGACGTCGCTGCGCGACCTCGACGGTGATCTTGCGGGTACCTATCGGCGCACCGAGAGCAGCGGAGCGGAGGTCGATGCGGCCGTCGCGGAGGCGGATCTGGCCGCCGTCGCACGCGACGGGTACGTGATCCTGCCGAACCTGCTGTCACCGGCCGAACTCGACGAGATTCGCGAGAGCGTCGCGCCGCTGCTGGCACTCAAGGGCCGCAACAACTTCGAGGGCCACTCGACCCAGCGGATCTACAGTGTGCTCAACAAGACCCGCTCCTGCGACCGCATCGCCGACCACCCGCGCGTGCTCGCGCTGCTGGATCGGCTGTTCCTGCCCAACTATCTGCTCTCGATGTTGCAGGTGATCAATATCTTGCCCGGCGAGCAGGCGCAGATGCTGCACACCGACGACGGCTTCTACCCGCTGCCGCGGCCGCGAAAGGCATTGGGGGCGGCCACCATCTGGGCCATCGACGACTTCACCGCCGAGAACGGGGCCACGGATATCATTCCCGGCAGCCATCTCTGGGGCGATCGCCTACCGGACGGCGAGACGCGGGAACCGGTCGTAATGCCCGCCGGTAGCTGCGTATTCTTCGTCGGCACTCTCTGGCACGGTGGCGGCGCGAATCGTTCGGAGAATTCGCGGCTGGCGCTCACCGCCCAATATTGCGAGCCCTGGCTGCGTCCGCAGGAGGCGTTCACGCTCTCGATGACTCGCGACACGGTCCGCGCGGTGTCGGAGGACATTCGCCGGATGCTGGGCTACAGCATTCACCCGCCGTTTATCGGCCAGGTCGACGGCATGCATCCGAAACGGCTGCTGGAACCGGGTGCACAGCCCCTGTAGTGCTCAGTTGGCGAGCTCTTGGGCGAGCTCGACGGCCGCCTTCATATCCGGTGCGTACCCGATGCGCCAGGCCAGCCGGTCGATCGGCGATACCGAGACCTTGTAGCGGCCCTCGACTCGTTCGTATTTCACGATCGCCCGCTCACTGAGTGGTGCATGAGTCTTCATGACTTCCTCTCTGGACCCTGCATTCGGGCGTCCGAGACCACTTGACAGATATTCGAATCACTAAGCGGGCAGCTGCTTGCTATCTGTTAACTCTATGAATCGGAATGCAGGGTAGATATGGGCAATTGTCCCATTTTCTGAGCGGAAAACGCCGACGGGCGCGCGGCCGATGGCCGCGCGCCCGTTGATCTTGGTTGGAAGGGTCGCCGTTGCGACGGCAGTAACGGATCAGCCGTTGCGGCGGCGACGCGGCGACGCCGCACCGGACCGAGAGAACCCGGCGAGTCCGCCATTGCTCCCGGCGGCGGCCGCACCGCCGCGCCCACCCTGACGGGAACCACCGGCACCCGCGCGGGCGGCACCGGTGTTGCCGCGCTCGGTGCGCTGCCCGGACTGCGAAACCCCATTGCCCGAACCCTCGCGACGAGTGCCCGAACCCTCGGCGCGAGCCGGGCGGCCGGTCGAGTACTCCGCGCCGGACCGATCATTGCGCGCGGTGGTCCGGTCATTGCGCCGCCCGCCCGTGCGCGCGGTCGCCAGGGTCTGCTCACCCTCGCCTCGCCCGCCGCGCTGATCCGACTTGGCTCCCCGCCGCGCACCCGTGGCCGGGCGTCCGGTGGGTCGACCGCCGGTGGC
>NZ_JBSGBY010000914.1:1838-2328 GCF_053601505.1 Nocardia sp. NPDC004722 | reverse complement strand
GCCGAGACCATCGCGGAATTCCTGGCCAACCACCCGAAGATCGCGCAGGTCATCTACCCGGGCCTGCCCGAGCATCCGGGCCACACCGTCGCGCAGAAGCAGATGCGTCGCTTCGGCGGCATGATCTCGGTCCGCGTGCACGGAGGCAAGGAAGCCGCCCTCGACTTCTGCGCCAAGACCAAGATCTTCACCCTCGCCGAATCCCTCGGCGGCGTGGAATCCCTCATCGAGCACCCGGGCGCGATGACGCACGCCTCCACCGCGGGCTCCGCCCTCGAGGTCCCGGCCGACCTGGTCCGCCTTTCGGTCGGCATCGAAGACATCAGCGACCTGCTGGCGGACATCGAGCAGGCGCTCGCCTGATTCTTAGGGTGTGGGGGGGGGGGGCGCGCCCCCCCCCCCCCTATGGATCTGTAATAGATGGGGTGGGCGCCCCACACCACACCCCCCAACACGCCGGGTGGGGACCCACCCCCCCACCCCCCCCCAC
>NZ_JBSGBY010000914.1:0-1828 GCF_053601505.1 Nocardia sp. NPDC004722 | reverse complement strand
CCCTCGAGGCCCCGGCCGCCCTGCTCCGCATTTCGGTCGGAATCGAAGACATCAGCGACCTGGGGGCGCAATTCGAGCAGGCGCTCGCCTTTTTCTTTGGGTGTGGGGGCTGCGCCCCCACACCCCCAGGGTGAGGTGAATGGATACGGGGGCTTCGCCCCCGAACCCCCAGGAGCACTCGTGGGGCTGCGCCCCCACACCCCCCAAAGCAGCGAAGCGCCGCACCAGAATTGGTGCGGCGCTTCGTTGTTTTCACGACCGATGCCCTCGAGCGTCACGACCTCGCTCTCGGGCGGGTACTGCTCAGCTGTGGTACGGCTCCGCCGAAACCAGCGTCACCTTCATGACGTTGCCGTTGGGCAGCTGGTATTCGCGGGTTTCGCCGACCTTGGCGTTGATGAGCGCGCCGCCCAACGGGGAGTTGGGGGAGTAGGTCTCGAGGTCGGTGTTGCCGAGGCCCTCTTCGCGGGTGGCGATGAGGAAGGTTTCGGTGTCCGACTCGTCGCCGTCGTAATAGACCTTGACGACCGAGCCGGGCAGTGCGACGCCGGACTTGGTGGGCGCGACGCCGACCTTGGCGTTGTTCAGCAGTTCCTGCAGCTGGCGGATGCGCGCCTCCTGCTGGCCCTGCTCTTCACGCGCCGCGTGGTAGCCGCCGTTCTCCTTGAGATCGCCTTCTTCACGGCGCTCGTTGATTTCGGCCGCGATGACGGGACGGTTGGCGATGAGCGCGCCGAGTTCGCTCGTGAGCCTCTCGTGCGACTCCGGGGTCAGCCAAGTCACGGTCTCAGTCATCTCGATCACTCCCTAGTAGTTGTCCCCGGCAAGCCGGGATTCCCTGATGCCCGCTACCGTGGCCATCCGAAGACGGGCACGACAGCAGTGGACAGCCAGAGCGATCCCTGGGGAGAGTCCCGACAGCGCCGGCCGTCAATGCAGCAAACACGGCTCCGAACTCCGGAACCGTGTATCGCGTCATTTTAGCACGATTCGGAAAGGCGCAGGTAGAAGCGTCAAAGCGGGGCGTGTATCGGACTTTTCACCCGGCGCGCAGATAGGCGGGGACGTGCTCGCTGCACCCGTAGACGTTGCCCGCGCCGGCTCGGCGGGTGGTCTTGATCGTGGTGACGACGCGGACGGTGCCGGCGTCGGAGCCGGGAACCAGGATCTCGCGGCGGCCGACCTCGTCGGTGTCGCCGTCCATGGCGCGCACGAAGCAGACGACCGCTTGGCCCGGATCCTTGCGCGTCACTTTGAAATCCACGCTGACGGTGTGGTCGTCGACGATCTCGTAGCCGATCCGGTCCGGTTCGACGGCCTGCGGACCGTAGGTGCGGTAGCCCAGGTAGGAGACGCCGAGCCCGGCGAGCAGGACGACCGCGCCGAGGGCCCAGGGCAGCCAGCGGCGGTTCTTCCGAGGCGCGATCCCGTACCGGTCGGCCGGTCTTTCACTCATGTCGGGGACGCTCCCGGGGGGTAGGTCGGAACAAACAACGATCGGATGGAACTATAGGGAATGCATATCCGACGCCCGTGCCTGGACTCGGCTCATTAGCTACGGAGTAAAACGTGATCGGTGAGGTGAACGAGAAGTGAGTGGTCTTCGCCTCATGGCGGTGCACGCCCACCCCGACGACGAATCCAGCAAGGGCGCGGCGACGACCGCCCGCTACGCCGCCGAAGGCAACGAGGTGCTGGTCGTCACCCTCACCGGCGGGGAACGTGGCGACATTCTTCTCCGACGGCAAGGTCAAGGTCGAACTGGCCCTCGCCAAGGGCAAGCAGGACTACGACAAGCGCCAGGACCTGGCCCGTCGCGACAGCGAAC
>NZ_JBSGBY010000913.1:0-2329 GCF_053601505.1 Nocardia sp. NPDC004722 | reverse complement strand
TGCAGATCCGAGGTGTCGGCGTGCAGGTCCTTGTCGCGGAAGGTCTCCAAGCGGAGCTCGCCGCGGCTCCCGCCGCGCCGCCCCCGGCTGGCAGTCCGGCCCCGACCGCTGGGCCCTCCCCATGTCCCTGGTCTCCTACCCCGGCGGCATCACGGCCTGCTGAAAACCCGAGCGCAAGGGTTCGGGGGAAGCCCCTTGGGCGTGACGCAGGGGTTCAGGCGAAGCCCTTGGGCGTGACACAGGGGTTCAGGCGAAGCCCTTGGGCGTGACACAGGGGTTCGGGCGAAGCCCCTGGGTGTGACGCAGGGGCTCAGGCGAAGCTCCTGGGGCGTGGAAGGGGTTTCAGGGGAAGCCCCTGAGAGTTACGAGAGTTGGTCAGCTCCGGACGAGCCGGGCGATGGCGTCCGTCGCCTCTTTGATCTTGGCTTCGGCCTCGGGCCCACCTGCCACGGCCGCGTCGACGACGCAGTGGCTGATGTGGTCCTCGAGCAGGCCCATGGCGACCGCCTGCAGGGCCTTGGTCATGGCCGACACCTGGGTGAGGATGTCGATGCAGTACTTCTCCTCGTCGACCATGCGCTGCAGGCCGCGGGCCTGGCCCTCGATGCGGCGCAGGCGCTTGAGGTAGTCGTCCTTGGCGGTGATGTAGCCGTGCGTGGCGTGGTCGTGGCAGGACTGGTCGGCCGTGGTCTCTGCCGTGGCGGTCTTGTCGTCGGTCACCTGCTTGTCCTGTCTCCGAGGCGGTAAATACCCCCCTAGGGTACATGGTTCGCCCTGGTCCCACCACTCATGCGCGCATGCGCAAGAATCGTGGCCATGAGTTCGGATGCACGGGCGACCCTCGCCATTATCGGAGGCAGTGGGTTCTACGACTTCTTCGGCGACGACGCCACCACGGTCGAGGTCGAGACCCCCTACGGCGCGCCCAGCGCGCCCATCACCATCGGTCAGGTGGAGGGACGCGCGGTCGCGTTCCTGCCCCGGCACGGCCGCAAGCACGAGTACTCCCCGCACACCGTGCCCTACCGCGCGAACATGTGGGCCCTGCGGACGCTGGGCGTGCGCCGCATCTTCGGCCCGTGTGCCGTCGGCAGCCTGCGCGCGGACTGGGGTCCGGGCACCGTGGCCGTGCCCGACCAGCTGGTGGACCGCACCTCCGGCCGCGCCCAGACCTTCTACGACACCGGCGGCGTGCACGTCTCCTTCGCCGACCCGTACTGCGACGAACTGCGCACCGCCGCAATCGCTTCGCTCGGCGAGGAGCTGCCCTCGCACGACCACGGCACCATGGTCGTGGTGGAGGGCCCGCGCTTCTCCACCCGCGCCGAGAGCCGCTGGTTCGCCGGTCAGGGCTGGGAGCTGGTCAATATGACCGGGCACCCGGAGGCCGTGCTCGCCCGCGAACTCGAAATGTGCTATTCCGCAATCGCTCTGGTCACCGATCTGGATGCCGGGCTGGAGTCGGGTGCGGGCGTCAGCGCCGCCGATGTGTTCGCCGAGTTCGAGAAGAACCTGGTGCCGTTCAAGGCGCTGGTGCGCCGCGCCGTCGCCGCCGTCGAAGGCGACG
Organism: Nocardia sp. NPDC004722; assembly: GCF_053601505.1. Taxonomy (NCBI): domain Bacteria; kingdom Bacillati; phylum Actinomycetota; class Actinomycetes; order Mycobacteriales; family Nocardiaceae; genus Nocardia; species Nocardia sp. NPDC004722. Next base: position 762 of record NZ_JBSGBY010000913.1, on the reverse strand, counting down.
AGACCTGCGACAACTGCCGCGTGCTGACCGGCACCGGCGTGCAGCTGCCGTTCGAACTGCCGTAACAGCTCGAACGGCCGTAAACGGCCGAGGACTGCCGCCCGAGCGACCGGGGCACCACACTGTGCCCCGCGGTGCGCCATTGCACCTGCTCGCGGCGGCATCTCCGGGAATTACTGCTTCGCCCGGAATGCCCGTCAACAAATAGGTATTCGGGTTACGGACCCCGTTGGATGTGAGCATCCGCGGGCGGTCGAATACCCTGGACGCATGAATGCGGGCGGTCCGGACCCCCTGCGCGTCCTGCTGACCGGCGCGGCCGGTTATCTGGGCTCCCACGTCCAGCGTGCGCTCCTGGCGGCGGGGCACGAGGTGATCGGCGTCGATCTGCTGCTGGATGCCGTGCACGGCCCGAATCCGACTGTCCCCGAAGGGGTTCAGCGCCTCGACATCCGCGATCCCGACGCCCTCGAACCTCTGCTCGACGGTGTGGACGTGGTCTGTCATCTGGCGGCCGCGGTCCCGGTGCCGCGATTGATCGCGGAGCCGTCCCGTGGCGGATCGAATTCTCCCGCACCACAAGAACTCCCACGCTCGAATGCGGACCCGGCCGACGGCGACGCGCACCTCCCCGAGTCGGCACGGCACGAACACGCGCCCGGACGGGTGGGGCAGCGCGACGACTCCGGCGGCCACGGCACCGGGCCCATGAATCTCGCCTACTTCGGCACCACCACCATCGCCGGGCACGGCACCGACAAT
>NZ_JBSGBY010000912.1:0-2341 GCF_053601505.1 Nocardia sp. NPDC004722 | reverse complement strand
CCAGAGCGACACCGCGCGCCGCCGCGCCGCCGGTGAATCCGCCGAAGACGCCGACATCGCGGTGCCCGAGATCGTGGCCGCCGCGGCGAAGCCGTTCGAGCATGTCGGGCAGTTCACGGTGCTCAACGGCGCGCAGGGGGTCACCTCGGCGCTGGCCGAGATCATCCAGCAGGCAGGCACTCTCACCTCGATGGCGCGGGAATCGCTGCTGCCCGCGCTCAAGGCGGAGTCCCTGACCAATGGCAATGGTGAGGTGAAGTCCCAGTAATCGACAGGGGCACAACGGCAGAGCGTGCGTGGCGGGTCATCCGCTACGCACGCTCTGCCGTTGTTGTCCCGCACGCGGCGTGCGCTCATTGTTCGCAAATGCGAACACTGTGCGCTAGATTGGGCCGGTGGGGCGCCGAACCGCCCGCGGGGAGGGGGCGTGATGTCCGAGGTGCCGCCGAGTCCGACGGTGTGGATGCGCCAACGCCGGGAACGGTCCACACTGACGGTGGAACGCATTGTCGCCGAGTCGATTTCGCTCATGGATGCCGAGGGGATCGACGCGCTCACCATGCGCGCCCTCGGTGCGCGGCTCCAGGCCGGGGCCACCTCGATGTACCGCCATGTCGCCAGCCGCGAGGAATTGCTGGAGCTGGCGGTGGATCAGGTCTACGCCGAAGTCCAGGTGCCGCACTGTGATTGCCCGGAGAGCTGGCGGGGGTCGGTGGGCACCTACGCGCAGAGCATGCGGTCGATGGTGGCGCGACACGGCTGGGTCGCGGCCGCGCTGCCGTCGGTCGGACTGCACTATCTGGGGCCGAATATGTTGCGGCTGCGGGAGTCTCTGTTCGAGGCGTTCGGAGCGGCCGGATTTCCCGGGGACGAGATCGACACCGCGATCGCGTGCCTGCTCAGCTACGTGGTGGGGGTGAGCATCGCGGAGGCGGCCTGGCTGGCCAAGGTCGCCCGCAGCGGAAAGACCGAGCAGGAGTGGCTGACCGAATTCCGGCCACTGCTGCAACCGGCGCTCGCGGACTATCCCCGGCTCGCGACCCTGCCCGTGGTGCGCGGGGAGACCGATGTGCGCGCGGCCCGGGACGCCAAGTTCCGCTACGGCCTGGATCGGATGCTGGACGGCCTGGAAAGCAGACTGATCGATTCGGAAGGTTGATGGACGTGCTGTACGGGCGTGAGGTGGAGATCGGGTGGATCGACACCCTGCTGCGCGAGGCCGGGAACGGCCGCAGCGGCGCCCTCGCGTTCATCGGCGAGGCGGGCGAGGGCAAGACCGCGCTGCTCGAGCACGCCGCCCGCACGGTCGGTGCGGACTGGCGGATCCTGCGCTGTGCGGGCGTGGAATCCGAGTCGGAGCTGCTGTTCGCGGGCCTGCAGTGCCTGCTCGGCTCCGGCCGGGGCGGCAGTGGCGAATTGCCGCTCGGCACGCTGCCCGGCAATCAGGCCGCGGCCCTGCGCAGCGCCATCGGACTGGCCCCGTCGGCCGCGCCGGTGTGCCGCTTCCAGGTCGGGCTGGCGACCCTGTCGCTGCTGGCCGAACTGTCCACGGCCGCACCGCTGTTGTGTCTGATCGACGATGCGCAGTGGCTCGATCAGGCGAGCGCCGACGCACTGCGTTTCGCCGCGCGGCGACTGGGTTCCGAGGCCGTCGTGATGCTGTTCGCGGGCCGGACCGGCTTCACCGTCGCCGGTGTGCGCACCGAACATCCCGCGCCGCTGGACACCGACGCCGCGCGCCTGCTGCTGCGGGACCGCTGGCCCGAGCTGGAAACCGCAGCCGCCGCACGCATTCTGGACGAGGCCATGGGGAATCCGCTGGCGCTGCTGGAACTGCCGCGCATGGACCCGGATGTGCTGCGGGTCGGTCCGCTGCCGCTGCCGGCCCGCCTGCGCAGCGGATTCGAGCATCGCATCGCCGCGCAGCCCGCCGCCGTGCGCACGGTGCTGCTGGCGGTGGCCGCGGAGGAGACCTGCGATCTCGGGCTGATCCTGCGCACGCTGGCCGAATTGGGGCTCACCGACGAGGATCTGGCCGCCGCCGAGGTCTCGGGCATGGTCGTCGTCGATGGCGGGCGGGTGCGCTTCCATCACCCGCTGCAACGGGCCGCCGCCTATCACAGCGCTGCCTTCACCGAGCGGCGCGCGGTGCACGCCGCGCTCGGCGCGGTGCTGTCCGGCGACCCCGACCGGCGCGCCTGGCATCTCGCGGCCGCCGCGTCCGGCCCGGACGAAACCATCGCCGCCGCACTGGAAATCGCGGCCGAGCGGGCGCGGGAGCGGTCCGGGTACTCGGCCGCGTCCACGGCCATGCCTTCGGCGGCATCGGCCTCTACAGCAA
>NZ_JBSGBY010000911.1:0-2341 GCF_053601505.1 Nocardia sp. NPDC004722 | reverse complement strand
CGGCCACCATGGTGCCCGCCTCGACGCCCTCGGGGACCGCCATGGCCGCGCCGCGCGCCCGGGCCAGGGTGAAGAAGTCCTCGGTGGCCACGGCACCGGAAGCCCACAACGCGGTGAGCTCGCCGAAGCTGTGCCCGAGGTAGCCGTCGGCCCGGAAGCCGAACTCGCGCAACACCCGGAACTGACCCGCCGACAGCGCGCCGATGGCGGGCTGCGCGAATTCCGTCCGGCGCAGCGCGTCGTCCTGCTCGGCGCGGGTCTCGTCGTCGAACGCGGGCGGCGGGAACACCACCGCGCCCAGCCGTACCGGCGCGTCGGCGAAGGCCGCGTTGGCGGCATCGAACGCGGCACCGACGGGCGGATTGTTGAGGGCCGCATCGGCTCCCATGTCGACGTACTGGCTGCCCTGTCCGGCGAACAGCGCGCCCACCTTGCGGTCGGGCAGCGCGGCGGCGCGGAAGTACACGCCCTCGGGGTGATCCCAGTGCGGCGCTTCGGGATTGCGCGTCAGTTCCTCGATCACCAGCGACCGCAGGTCCGCGGCCGAGTCGTCGTCGAGCGAGACGAATCCGACGCGCGCGTGCTGCTCAGGAATGTCACCGCCGTCAGTGCCCTCGGTGTCGCGCACCGCCTCGATCAGGCCCGCCACGTCCGGCGCGTGCCACAGGTGCGCGCGCGGCGTGCGGTGCAACAGCGGAGTCCGCTCGCCGTCGGCCTCCTCGAGCACCAGGTGGAAGTTGGTGCCGCCGAACCCCATCGCGGACGCGGCCGCGCGGCGCACCGGCCGCCGCGGATCCAGGATCCACGGCCGGGTCCGCGAGTTCACGTAGAAAGGCGCTGTCTCCGAGGCGATCTCGCTGTTCGGGGCCTCCACGTTGATGGTTCCCGGCAGCACCTTCTGGTGCAGCGCCAGCGCCAGCTTCATGACGCTGGCGGTGCCCGCCGCGCCCTTGGTGTGCCCGATCTGGGACTTCACGCTGCCCAGGGCCGCGAAGCGCGGCTCCGGACTCGCCTCCGACAGCAGCCCTTTCAGCGCGGTCAATTCGGTCTTGTCCCCGACCGCGGTGCCGGTGGCGTGCGCCTCGATGAGCTCGACATCGGCCGGTGAGCAGTCGGCATCGGCGTAAGCCCGGTCCAGGGCCACCCGCTGGCCCGCCGCAACCGGCGCGTAGATGCTCTTGGCGCGGCCGTCACTGGACGATCCGAGCCCGCGAATCACCGCGTAGATGCGGTTACCGTCACGACGGGCGTCCTCCAGCCGCCGCAACGCCAGCATCGAAATGCCCTCGCCCAGCAGCGTTCCGTCCGCGCCGGACCCGAACGGGCTGATCCGCCCGCCGTGCGACAGCGCCCCGACCTTGCTGAAGCACATGTAGATGAAGATCGTGTTCTCGGTGTCCACACCACCGGTGATCATCAGATCCGCACGCCGGTCCCGCAATTCGGCGATAGCCGTACGGATCGCCGCCAACGAGGCCGCGCAGGCCGCGTCGACGGTGCAGTTCATGCCGCCCAGCCCGAGCCGATTGGCGACCCGCCCCGCGACCACATTGGCCAGCAACCCCGGGAACGAATTCTCTTCCCACGGCGCGAAAGCCGCGACGAAGCGGTCCGCGATGGCGTCGGCGTCACCGTCGGACAGCCCCACCGACCGCGCGGCCTCCTTCAACACCGGAGTGGACAGCCGGGCGGCGAGCGGATGCATGAGCGGTACCGGCCCGGTGGTGCCCAGCACCACGCCGGTGCGCGCCGGGTCGTACCAGGACGACCCGGTCGCGCCCGCGTCGACCAGCAGATCGCGCGCCACACCGAGGCTGAGCGTCTGCATGGTGCTCGTCACCTCGAGCTGATTGGGCGGCAGCCCGAACTCGAGCGGATCGAAATCGACATCGGGCAGAAACGCCCCGCGCCGCGAATAGGTCTTGTCGGGCGCGGCCGGATCGGCGTCGTAGTAGTCGTCCAGGCTCCATCGCGAGGCGGGCACATCCTCGGTGCAGTCCACACCGTCGACAATGTTCTGCCAGTACTCTCGATGGTTGCGCGCCTTGGGCAGCAGCCCCGACATCCCGACAATCGCAATCGGGTCGTGCGCCAGGCGTCTGTCGTCCGTCACGGAAAATCCTCTCGAACCAGGGTGTGGTGAGCCGTGTCGCTCAGGCGGCGACGATGGTGGCGGTGGTGGACGCGATGAGTTCGGCCGCGGCGGCGGCGAACAGGCGGTGACCGGTCGGGCTGGGGTGCAGGCCGTCCTCGGTCCAGGTGGCGGGCAGTTCCCAGTCGGGGCGGGCCGACAGGTCCAGCAGGAGTACGCCGTGGGTGGCGGTGACCCGGGCCATGACCG
>NZ_JBSGBY010000910.1:0-2362 GCF_053601505.1 Nocardia sp. NPDC004722 | reverse complement strand
ACACAGGCTTGGACCTGTTCTCCGGCCTGGTGCTCGAGACCGGTGCGCAGGTCCCGGACATGGCCCTCGGTGACGGTGACGACGCAGGTCCGGCACGATCATCGAGCAGGACGTGGTGCGGGTCGACCACCACCACACGCCGGAGCAACTGGTCGCCATGGGGCGGGATGTGGAGCGCATGGTGCTCGCCCGGGCCGTGCGACTGCACGCCGAGGACCGGGTGCTGCGCAACGGCGATCGGACCGTGGTCTTCGCCTGATCGGGGACAAGGAAAGGGTCCGGGACGATGTCCCGGACCCTTTTCGTATGGGGAAGTGGTTCACGCTGTTTCGACCGTGGCCACCTGCTTGACGCGGCGGGCGAGGGCCCGCACCGGATCGCCCTCGACCAGGCGGCGCAACCGACCACCGGTCGGCTGTTCCATCAGAACCTGTCGTGCGCCGCGGCGGTGCACGACCCCGGCGATCGCCTTGGCCGCCTTGCGGGTGACCACGATCTGACCGTCCGCGTCCAGGCCCGCCTTGCGCAGGCCGGACAGCGTCGAAGCGACCGCCGCTTCTGCCCGCGCCCGCTCCGAACGGGTCGGCAGCAGCCCGGGATTGGGCAGTCCGAAGGCGAAACCGTGCACTCGGAGGATCGCCACGACCGCGACGGTGCCGCCGGCTTGGCGGGCCGCGTCGAGCAATTCGGGGGAGGCCGGGGTGTCGGGGCGCAGCACTATGACGGTGTCGCGCGGCGAACCCGGCGGCGGGCCACCCCGCCGCCGGGCCGCACCCGGAAGACCGGATCTCATGCGGCGGACTCCGCCGGGGTGCCGGTCAGCACCGCGGCCGCGGGCTGGCGGCGGTCACTGAAGCGCCGCCAAAGGTGCAGCGGCACATAGGCGGCCACGATGGCCACCCCGAGCAGGAACAGGTCGTGGCTGGGTGTGCCGACCACGATCGCGGGGCTGTTCCAGCCGCCGAAGGCCCACATGATCGCGCAGAACACACCGAGCGCCAGCGACACCCAACGCATGAAGCCCGGCAGTCGGAGCGGGCGCACCGCGTCCGGACGGGTCTGGCGATGCACGGCGTAGCTGAAGAACGCGATGGTCACCGCGAACAGGTAACCCATATTGGAGAACACGTAGATCCGCAGCGGACTGCCGAACAGCACCACCGCGATCGAGCACACCACATTGAAGGCCATGGCGCGGGCGGGCACCCGATGCACGTTGAGCTTGCCGAACCAGCGCGGGAGCATGCCGTCCTCGGACGCCTGATACAGCGAACGGGCACAACCCATCAGCGCGTTGAGCACCGACAGCATGAGCGCCACGATCAGCGGAATGCCGATCAGATACTGCACCCAGCTGCCGGACTGCCCGGTCACCTTGGAGATGAGGGTGGAGAAGATGGTCAGCGGGTCCACGTTCTCCGCGCCACCCAGCACGGCCACCAGGACCACCGCGGTGAGCACGAAAACCGCGAAACCGTAGAGGCTTTCGGCGGTGGTGGCGATCTTCGCGTCGCGGGCCGGATTGCGGCACTCGGGGACGTAGCAGGCCACGGCCTCCATGCCCAGCACCGACCAGCTCATGACGAACATCCAGGACAGGATCAGGGTGGGGCTGCCGGTGACGCCGGAGGCGAAATGGAAGCCGGACAGGTTCGACAGGTGCATCGAGCTCGGCCGGGTCAGCGGCAGCAGGATCAGCAGCGTCAGCGGGGCCATCGACACGATGCCCATCACGGTGGCGAAACCCGCGCCCAGTCGGATGCCCAGATACGAGGGCACGAACATGATCAGGATTCCGGCCACCGAGATCAGCAGCACGGCAAGGGAAATCGGGCTGCCGATCGACCCGAACGGCAGAAACGAACGGCCCTGCGGGATGTGGAACAGCTGGGTGATGTAGGCCGAGGCCAGAATCATGTTGATCGGTGCGACCGGAAACCAGCCCAGCCAGTATGCCCACGCCGAAACACCGCCCAGATGCCGGGCCGCACCGGCGTGCAACGGTTGCAGCGATTCGGTGGCGTAGGACGGCAGCCCGCCGGTCCGATGCGGCATGGACGCCGCGAGTTCGGCCACGACCAGGCACAGCAGCACCCCGACCACGGTGGTCAGCGCCAGCAGGGGAATGGCCGCGGCCCCCAGCGCCTGAATGGCGGGCGGGTCGATCCCGGTCACCAGAATCGGTGCCGCCAACCCGATGACGAAGGCACCCCACCAGTTGGTGCCCTGATGCAATTTCGATTCCCCCGCAGCGGATTCCGCGGTGTCGCTGATTGTCATTGGTCTATCCATCTCACTCGGACCAGGCATCACGAAGACGGTGATCGCCTGCTAGGAAGTAGACGGCCCAACTGTTTCAGCG
>NZ_JBSGBY010000909.1:0-2366 GCF_053601505.1 Nocardia sp. NPDC004722 | reverse complement strand
CGGACAGCGCACGGTGCAGGTTGGCTTCGCTGTCGTAGGTGGTGAGCACCAGCACCCGGGTGCCGCCCGCCGCGACGATGGCCTCGGTGGCGGCCCGTGAGTATCGGTTTCGCGAGGTTCTAAGGTATGCCCAGGCGTACGGGTTACCGGAGCGTCAACAAACCTGCTCGGGGCGCTGTTTGTACAGCGTCTAGGCGACCGGTCCTGGCCGGTCGGCGATGCAATGCCATGGCACGGTTCCGCACAACGCGGTGACGGCGCACCCAAGAGAGGAAAACTCCGATATGACCACAGAGGCCTACATTTACGAGGCCATCCGCACCCCGCGCGGCAAGAACCGCGGCGGGTCCCTGCACTCGGTCAAGCCGGTCGACCTGACCACCGGTCTGGTCGAGGAGCTGCGGAACCGGTTCCCGAACCTGGACGAGGATCGCATCTCGGACATCATCCTGGGTGTCGTCTCGCCGGTCGGCGATCAGGGCGCGGACATCGCTCGCACCACGGTGCTGACCGCGAACCTGCCCGACACCGTCGGCGGCGTGCAGATCAACCGCTTCTGCGCCTCGGGCCTCGAGGCCGTCAACCTGGCCGCCCAGAAGGTGCGCTCGGGCTTCGACGACCTGGTCATCGCCGGTGGCGTCGAGTCCATGTCCCGCGTGCCGATGGGCTCCGACGGCGGCGCCATGTTCATGGACCCGTGGACCTCGTACAACGCTTACATTGTCCCGCAGGGCATTTCGGCCGACCTGATCGCCACCATCGAGGGCTTCTCCCGCGATGACGTGGACGCCTACGCCGCCCGCTCGCAGGAACTGTCCGCCAACGCCTGGGACAACGGCTACTTCTCCCGCTCGGTCGTCCCGGTCAAGGACATCAACGGCCTGACCGTGCTGGACAACGACGAGCACATGCGTCGCGGCACCACCGCCGCCGACCTGGGCAAGCTGAAGTCGGCCTTCGAGGGCATCGGCAACATGGGCGGCTTCGACGCCGTCGCCATGCAGCGCTACACCTACGTCGAGCACATCAACCACGTCCACACCGGCGGTAACTCCTCCGGCATCGTCGACGGCGCCGCGCTGGTGCTGGTCGGCTCCGAAGAGGCCGGTGCCGCTTCGGGTCTGACCCCGCGCGCCCGCGTCGTGGCGACCGCCACCTCCGGCGCCGACGCCACCATCATGCTGACCGGTCCGACCCCGGCCGCGCACAAGGCCCTCGCCAAGGCGGGCCTGACCGTGGACGACATCGACCTGTTCGAGATCAACGAGGCCTTCGCCTCCGTCGTGCTGAAGTTCCAGAAGGACCTGCAGATCCCCGACGAGAAGCTGAACGTCAACGGCGGCGCGATCGCCATGGGCCACCCGCTGGGCGCCACCGGCGCCATGATCACCGGCACCATGGTCGACGAGCTGCACCGTCGCAACGCGCGCTACGCGCTGGTCACCCTCTGCATCGGCGGCGGCATGGGTGTCGCCACCATCATCGAGCGCGTCTGACGCCCACCCGAGACTTTTCAGGAGAACCAAAAACAATGACTGAGAACATGATCGGCTGGGACAAGGACGCCGACGGCATCGTCGTGCTGACCATGGACGACCCCAACCAGGGCGCCAACACCATGAACCAGCTCTACAAGGACTCCATGCGGGCCACCGTGGACCGCCTGGTCGCCGAGAAGGACGACATCACCGGTGTCGTCATCACCTCCGCGAAGAAGACCTTCTTCGCCGGCGGCGACCTCAAGAACATGATGCAGACCACCAAGGCCGACGCCGCGGCCATCATGGAGGAGCTGACCTTCATCAAGGACGACCTGCGTCGTCTGGAAACCCTTGGCAAGCCGGTGGTTTCGGCCATCAACGGCGCTGCCCTGGGCGGCGGCCTGGAGATCACCCTGGCCACCCACCACCGCATCGCGGCCGACATCAAGGCCGTGCAGCTGGGCCTGCCCGAGGTCTCCCTCGGCCTGCTTCCGGCCGGTGGCGGTGTCACCCGCATCACCCGCATGCTCGGCATCGCCAACGGCCTGATGGGCGTGCTGCTGCAGGGCACCAAGTTCAACGCGCAGAAGGCGAAGGCCACCGGCCTGATCCACGAGACCGTCGCCTCCGTCGAGGAGCTGGTCCCGGCCGCCAAGGCGTGGATCAAGGCCAACCCCGAGGGCGGCGTGCAGCCGTGGGATGTCAAGGGCTACAAGATCCCGGGCGGCACCCCGTCCACCCCGGCCCTGGCCGCCAACCTCCCGGCCTTCCCGGCCAACCTGCGCAAGCAGCTCAAGGGCCAGAACATGCCCGCCCCCAAGGCGATCATGGCCGCGGCCGTCGAGGGCGCGCAGGTCGATTTCGACAACGCGTCGCTGATCGAGT
>NZ_JBSGBY010000908.1:0-2377 GCF_053601505.1 Nocardia sp. NPDC004722 | reverse complement strand
GCCCGCAGTTCGTGGACGGCCTGCCGCAGCGCGCGGCGCAGCAGCGCGGTGGCGGCGGCCGGTTGCCGATCCGCGCCGCCCTCGGGTTCGGGCACCACGGCATCCGCGATGCCCAGTTCGAGCAGGGCCGCGGCGTCGACCCGCAGGGCCTGCGCGGCGCGCGGCGCGGCCGCGGCGTCCTGCCAGAGGATGGACGCGCACCCTTCGGGGCTGATCACGGAGTAGACGGCGTTCTCGCACACCAGGACCCGGTCGGCGACCGCCAGGGCCAGCGCTCCCCCGCTGCCGCCCTCGCCGGTGATCACGGCGACCACCGGAACCGGCAGTCCGGCCAGCAGTTTCAGGTCCTCGGCGATGGCGACCGCCTGCCCCTGCTCCTCGGCGCTGAGACCCGGGTACGCACCCGCGGTGTCGACGAGCGTGACGACCGGCAGCCCAAGTTTGGCGGCCAACCGCAGCACCCGCGCGGCCTTGCGATACCCCGGCGGCGTCGGCATGCCGAAGTTGTGCGCGGCCAATTCAGCTGCCGTGTGGCCCTTCTGGGTGCCGATCACCGCGACGGGCACCCCGTCGAGGCGGGCGAGTCCGGCCACCATGGCCGGGCAGTCGGCGGCGAGGCGGTCACCGTGCAGTTCGACGAATTCCTCGAAGGCCCCGGCGATGTGGTCGAAGGTGGTCGGGCGGCCGAGCCGACGCGCGGCGCGCACCCGCTCCCAGGGATCGGCGGGGGCGAGCGCGGCCGGATCGGTGATGACCGCCTCGGTGTCCCCGACGTAGGGCCGCGCCGCGCGAACGGTCATGCCCACCAAACGGATCAGCCGGTCGCGCAGCGCCGAGCGGTGACAGATCATGTCGACGACGCCGTGATCCAGCAGGAACTCGGCGGTCTGGAATCCGGCGGGCAGGGTCTGGCCGATCGTCTGCTGGATGACCCGCGGCCCCGCGAAGCCCAGGCGCGCACCGGGTTCGGCGACGATCACATCGGTGGAGGTGGCGTAGGAGGCCGCGACACCGCCGTAGGTGGGGTCGGTGATGACCGAGACGGTCAGCACGCCCGCCTCGTCGAGGCGCTGCAACGCGTCGCTCGTTTTGGCCATCTGCATGAGGGCGACGATGCCCTCCTGCATGCGCGCCCCACCCGAGGCGGTGACCAGGATCAGCGGGCGGCGTTCGGCCAGCGCGACTTCCGCGGCCGTGGTCACCGCCTCGCCGACCGCGCTGCCGAGACTGCCGCCCAGGAACCGGAAGTCCATGGCGGCCACCACGACCGGCACTCCGCCGAGGGTGCCGCGCACGCAGGCCACGGCCTCGTCCAGCCCGGTTCGACGGCGGGCGTCCGTCAGCCGGTCCGGGTAGGGCCGGGAATCGGTGAACGCCAGCGGATCCGGCACGGTCGCGGCGTACGCGAGCGGCTCGGCGCTGTCGGGGTCCAGCAGCAGGTCGATCCGCTGCGGTGCGGTGAGCATGCCGTGGCTGTCGCATTCCGGGCACACCCGGTCGCCGCGTTCGTAACGTTTGACGTAGATGATGGCCGAGCATCCGGGGCACACCATCCAATCGGTGGCGGCCGTGGTGCCGGTGTCGAGAATGGTCATCGCTCCTCCAGTGGACGAGGCAGGTACCGGGCGGCCGCGGCGGGCAGCCGCACCCCGGCGGTGCGCAGCTGCGCGACACGGGTCAGGTAGGCCGCACCGGTCATGAGCTGATCGGCGATATCGGCCACCGCCCGGTTGGCGGGCGCGGCCAGGTGGCTGCCCGCCGCCCAGGTGTTGAACCCGCCCATGGCCGGGCCGCACCAGATCTGATAGTCGGCCATTCGTTCGGCCTCGCCGCGGATGCTCCAGCCCGACGACAGGCCCAGATACCAGCGGAAGATCAACGCCATCCGCGCCTTCGGATCGCGCTGCGCCGAAACCAGTTGCGCGGGATCGCGTTCGGTGAAGAAGGCCACACAGTCCTGCCACACCGTGTGCAGCGGGCGGCGGAACAGGGTGGCTTCCAGGTCGGCGCGGACCGCGGCCGGGAGGGCGTCGATGCCGTCGTAGGCGCGGTACAGGTCGTAGAGGCGCTGGGCGCGGGTGGCGAACATGGTGCCCCGGCGCAACACCTGCACCTGCACGCCGAGCTCGAACATGTCCGAGGACGGGGCCATCACGCAGTCCGCGAATTCCGCGGTGGCCAGCAGCCGTTTGGTGGCCTCGCACTGATGCGCCTCGCGCGCGGCTTGATTCACCGAACCGGTGACGATGTAGGCCGCGCCCATGGCGAAGGCGGTCGCGGCGGCACCGACCAGCGCCTGGCCACCAACCGCCGCACCCAGCAGGCCCTGCTCTCGGAGGGTTGGAAGTTCGTCTCCGGCGCAGACGGTTACGAAGGC
>NZ_JBSGBY010000907.1:0-2395 GCF_053601505.1 Nocardia sp. NPDC004722 | reverse complement strand
GGGTCGCGCGGGCTGCGGCGGCGGGTCGGGTATGTGACCCAGGCGCCGAGCATCTACGACGATCTGACCGTGGCGGACAATGTCGCCTACTTCGCGGCCTTGTACGGGGCCTCGGCGGGCGGGGTCGAAACCGCTTTGGCCGCGGTGGGTCTCACCAGTCATATGGATCACCGCGGCAACGAACTGTCGGGCGGGCAGCGCACCCGGGTGTCGCTGGCGTGCGCGCTGGTGGCCGATCCGGAGCTGCTGGTGCTCGACGAGCCGACGGTCGGTCTCGACCCGGTGTTGCGCGCCGATCTCTGGGAGCAGTTCCACGCGCTCGCGAAACAGGGCCGCACGCTACTGGTTTCGAGTCACGTCATGGACGAGGCCGAACACTGCGACCAGTTGCTGCTCATGCGGGAGGGTCGCCTGCTGGCGCAGCTCTCCCCCGCCGAATTACGTTCCGACACCGGCGAATCCAGTCTGGAGAGCGCCTTCCTCAAGCTGATCCGAATGGGAGAAGAGCTGTGACCGCGACCTTTTCGGCACAGGCCGGAGCACGTCCGGCGGGTCCGCGACCGCTGGGCTGCTACACCGCCACCACCGTACGAATCTTGAAGCAGCTGAAGGCCGATCGGCGCACGGTCGCCATGATCGTGCTGGTGCCCGCGCTGCTGATGACGCTGCTGTACTTCGTCTACAAGAACTATCCGCAGCTGCCGCATCAGCCGCGGCTGTTCGATCGGATCGGCATCACCATGCTCGGCATCCTGCCGTTCGTGGTCATGTTCCTCATCACCGCCATCGCCATGCAGCGCGAACGGGTTTCGGGCACGCTGGAGCGGTTGATGACCACGCCGCTGGCGAAGCTGGATCTACTGGCCGGGTACGGGACCGCGTTCTCCATCGCGGCGGCCGTGCAGGCGGGGGTGGCGTGCGGGGTGGCGTTCTGGCTGCTGGGGTTGAACGCGGCGGGCAGCCCGATGCTGGTGGTGCTCATCGCGATCGTCGACGCCGTGCTGGGTGTCGCGCTCGGGCTGCTGGCCAGTGCGTTCGCGCGCACCGAATTCCAGGCCGTACAGTTCATGCCCGTGATCGTGCTGCCGCAATTCTTCCTGTGCGGGTTGCTGGTTCCGCGCGGGCAACTGCCCGGCTGGTTGGAGGCGATCAGCAATGTGCTGCCGCTGAGCTACGCCGTCGACGCCCTGCAGCAGGTGTCCACGCACACCGGGGTGACCGGTCAGATGTGGCGCGACATCCTCATCGTGGCCGCCTTCGCCGCTGTCGCACTGGGATTGGGCGCGGCCACCCTACGCCGGCGGACTGCGTGACGTCGGGCAATATCCGCAGCGGTCGCCGCCCCGGCAACTCCGGTACCCGGGCGGCGATCCTCGACGCCGCCCGGACCCGTTTCGCCGCAGTGGGTTTCGACAAGGCGTCCATCCGCTCCATCGCCACCGCCGCCGCGGTCGATCCCGCCCTCGTGCACCACTATTTCGGCACCAAGACCGAATTGTTCGCCGCCGCCCTCGAACTCCCCATCGACCCCCAGGACATCCTCGACCGCTTCGCCCAGGTCCCGGTCTCGGAATTGGGCGAAACCATCATCCGCACGGTCGTCCCCATCTGGGACTCCGAAATCGGCGTCCCCACCATCGCCGCCTTCCGCAGCCTCCTCGCCAGCGAGAACCCCGCCCTGGTCCGCACCTTCATCCTCGACATAGTCCTCAAAGCCATTCAACCCCGCGTGGACTCACCCCCCGGCACCGGCGCAAAACGTGCGGCCCTGGCCGCCTCCCAACTCGCGGGCCTTCTCGTCACCCGCAAACTCCTCCGCCTCGACCCCATCGCCTCCATGCCGGTCGACGAACTGGCCGCCACCGTGGCCCCCACCCTCCAGCGCTACTTCACCGGAGACCTCCCGCTGGAGCCTTGACCTCAGCGCGTGTGGCCCGAAGGCGCAGCACCTTCCGGCGGACCGGAAACCGGTGGCGTCCACCCCGGCGGAGTCTGCACCGACCCCTCGGGCACCAGCACCCAGCCCGGCGGCACCTGCGGCCAGCCCGGTTGCGTCGGACCGGGTGACCAATTCGAATGTTGTTGTGCGATGGGGGCGTACGGCGTGCGATAGCGAGGCTTGGCGGCGGCGGACGCGACCGCGAGCACCATCACGAGCAAAGCCAGAGTGGTCGCCGCGACGAGGAGCCAGCCACCGACACCGACATCGCCGAAGCCCACAGGACCGAACAATTCCCGGTCGACGATGTCGAGCACGAGAACCAGTCCGCACCCGAAAAGAGCTCCAGCGCTGATGGATCCCGCTGTCCTGCCGCGCCCCACGAACGACAGCACCGCCGAGATCAGGGAGACGAACGCGCCGAGAACGACCGGCGCACCGGTGAACTGCACCGTG
>NZ_JBSGBY010000906.1:0-2402 GCF_053601505.1 Nocardia sp. NPDC004722 | reverse complement strand
GGCGCGCCCTCGATCTCGACGACCTGCGCGCCCGGCTTGTCCTTGAGCGCGGTGGCCAGGCCCTGGCCCTGCAGCGCGCCGACCTTCACATTGTCAGCGGAGTTGACCGCGCGGCGCAGTGGCATGGATCTCAGGTTCGTGGGGGATGGGTGGCGTTACTACACGCGGCAGGAATTCGCGCCCTATGTGGAACGTATGCTGTTGGACGGCGCACGGTCGAAGCTCACACGCGCCGCTTTGGAAACCATGGCGGTGATCGCGTACCGTCAACCGGTTACCCGAGCACGCGTGAGTGCGGTGCGCGGCGTGAACGTGGATGGCGTGATCAGGACCCTGCTGGCGCGGGGGCTGATCGCGGAGGCCGGAGCGGACCCGGAGACCAACGGCACTCTGTACATCACCACCGAACTGTTCCTGGAACGGATCGGGCTTGCGTCACTGGCGGATCTGCCGCCGTTGGCCCCGCTGCTCCCGGGCGTCGATCTGATCGACGAGATCAACGAGAGCCTGGACACCGACCCCCGGTACACCAGGCTGAAGAAACCGGCCGAGGCGGATATCGACCTCGGCACCGATGACTGAAATAGGACAACGTGAATACACCCGCTCGCCGAGATGGCACACCGGAACGTAGGAAACGTGGCAGCGAACCGCCCAGCGGCGGTTCCCGGGCCGCGCGAGGCAAGACCGGAGACGACCGGTCCGCCCGCGGCGGCAGCTCTTACGGCGGAGGCTCCGCCGGATCCCGCGGCGATTCACGCGGCGGCAACTCATACGGCGACTCGCGCGGCGGTTCGCGTAGCGGCTCGTACGGCGATTCCCGCGGTAGCGGCAACGCGCGTGGCGGTAGCGGTTCGTTCGGCGGTGGACGCGGTGGCAGCGGGTCGTACGACTCGCGCTCGGGCGGTTCGCGCGGCGGCTCCTACGGTGACTCCCGTGGTAGCGGCGATTCCCGCGGTGGCAGTGGCTCTTACGGCGGCGGTCGCGGCAGTGATTCGCGTGGCGGCTCGTCGTGGGGCGGCAATTCGCGTGGCGACTCGCGTGGCGGTAGCGGTTCGTTCGGCGGCCGTGGCGGCAGCGGGTCCTCCGACTCGCGCGGCGGTTCGCGTGGCGGCTCGTACGGCGAATCTCGGGGTGGCTCCGGCTCTTACACGCCGCGAGGCGAAGGCTATGGCGCCCGTGGCGGATCGGGTTCGCGCGGTGAGGGTTCCGGTTCGCGCGGCGGCTCGTCGTTCGGCAACTCCGCGCGTGGTGACAGCCGTGGTGGGCAGGGGCGGACCGGGTTCGGTTCGGACCGTGCCGGTTTCGGGCAGGATCGCAACGCCTCGCGCGGGCGGATCGGGGGCGGTAGCCCGCTGGCTCCGCACACCTCGCCGAACACTCCGGCCAAGAAGAAGACCGTCAAGCCGGAGCGCAAGGTCGTTGCGCCCGTGCTGATCAGCAATGCGAAGCCCGCGCGTCACCAGCATGTGGACCTCGAGGAGCGCGGTCCGAAGAAGCTGCCGTGGGGCGAGGGCGAGCGGTTGCAGAAGGTGCTCGCCAAGGCGGGTGTGGCCTCGCGCCGCGCGGCCGAGGAGATGATCGACGCCGGGCGTATCGAGGTCGACGGGAAGATCGTCAAGGAGCAGGGGCTGCGCATCGATCCGGAGACCGCGGTGGTGCGGGTCGACGGCGTGCGCGTGGTGATCCGCGGCGAGCAGGTGTACCTGGCGCTGAACAAGCCCAAGGGCTGGCAGTCCACCATGTCCGACGAGATGGGCCGCCCGTGTGTCGGCGATATCGTCGCCGAGCGGATCGCGGCCGGGCAGCGCCTGTTCCACGTCGGCCGCCTCGACGCCGACACCGAGGGCCTGCTGCTGCTCACCAATGACGGCGATCTCGCGCACCGGCTCATGCACCCGTCCTTCGAGGTGTCCAAGACCTACCTGGCCACGGTCAACGGCGAGGTCAACAACCGTGAGGTCGGCAAGCTGCTCAAGAGCGGCGTCGAGCTGGAGGACGGCCCCGCCACGGTGGACCGCTTCCAGGTGCTCGAGGTCGGCCAGGGCAAGTCGCTGGTGAAGGTGGTGCTGCACGAGGGTCGCAAGCACATCGTGCGCCGCCTGCTCGACGCGGTCGGCCACCCCGTGATCGCGCTGGTGCGCACGCACATCGGACCGGTCGCCCTGGGCGATCAACGGCCGGGCACCCTGCGTGTGCTGGGTCGGGACGAAATCGGGAAGCTCTACGAGGCGGTGTCGTTGTGAACGGTGTGGGAAGTCTGATCGAGACCGGCGCGCTGACCGGTTCCGCGCAACTGGTCGTCGCCATGGACGGCCCGTCGGGCACCGGCAAGTCGAGCGTGTCGCGTCAGCTCGCGACCCGCCTCGAGGCCAGCTACCTCGACACCGGAGCCATGTACC
>NZ_JBSGBY010000905.1:0-2411 GCF_053601505.1 Nocardia sp. NPDC004722 | reverse complement strand
CCGCGACACCGGTCGAGCGGGCGCTCGCCGAAGCCCTGTGCGCCCGCTATCCGCAGCCCACCGCCGAGGGCGAGCAGGCGGGCTGGAATCGCGATTACGCCGATGCGATGCGCACCGTCTACCAGCGGTTCCCGGACGATCTCGAGGTCGCCGCACTGTATGCCGACGCGCTGATGAACCTGAGCCCCTGGGCATTGTGGGACCAGCGCACCGGTGAACCGGCGGCCGGGGCGTTCACGCTGGAGGCCAAGTCGGTGCTGGACCGGGCGTTGCGCGGCGAGGCGGGACGCGCGCATCCGGGGATCCTGCACCTCTACATCCACCTCATGGAGATGTCGCCGACGCCGGAATCGGCGCTGGCGGTGGCGGATCGGCTGCGCGAGCTGGTGCCCGACGCCGGGCATCTGCGGCACATGCCCTCGCATCTGGATGTGCTGTGCGGCGACTATCGCAGCGTGGTGGCCGCCAATTCCGCCGCGATCGCCGCGGACGAGAAGTTCGTGCGGCACGCGGGCGCGCTCAATTTCTACACGCTCTATCGGGCGCACAACTACCACTTCAAGATCTACGGTGCGATGTTCCTCGGCCAGTCCGCGACGGCGCTGGAAACCGCTGAGCGACTGGAGAATTCGCTCCCGGAGGAGTTGCTGCGGGTGCCGTCACCGCCCATGGCGGATTGGCTGGAGAGCTTCGTGGGGATGCGCGTCCACGTGCTCGTCCGCTTCGGCCGCTGGGCGGACCTCATCGCCCTGGAGTTGCCGAAAGACCCTGAGCTGTACTGTGTCACGACCGCGCTGCTGCACTATGGCAAGGGCGTCGCCTATTCCGCCACCGGCCGCATCGACGAGGCGGAACGCGAGCGGGACCTCTTCCACGCCGCCGTCGCCCGGGTGCCCGAGTCCCGAACTCTCTTCAACAACACCTGCCGCGACGTTCTCGCCATCGCCGCCGCCATGCTGGACGGCGAACTCCTTTACCGTAAAGGCGACTACGACAAGGCTTTCGAAGCCCTCCGCCGTTCCGTCGAGCTCGACGACACCCTCCCCTACGACGAACCCTGGGGCTGGATGCAACCCACTCGCCACGCGCTCGGCGCCCTCCTGCTCGAGCAGGACCGCATCCTCGAAGCCGAAGCCGTCTATCGAGCCGATCTCGGCCTCGACCACACCCTTCCCCGCGCCAGCCAGCACCCCGGCAATGTGTGGGCTCTCCACGGCTATCACGAATGCCTGGTGCGCCTGGGCAAAACCGACGCCGCTGCCATCATCGCCCAGCAACTGAAGCTCGCGTCCGCCGTGGCGGATGTGCCGATCCAAGCCTCTTGCTTCTGCCGCGTCGCCGCCGACCAATCCGATAACCACTGCTGCCACTGAGCACTGTTCCGCGGGAAGCCGACGACCACTCCGCCAGCTGGCCGATTTGTCCGTTTCGCGGTTCCTGTGGTATTCGCTATCCGGTAGCTCGTTCACGTTGGGTGAGCGGGAATTCCGCTGCCGCAGCAGTGTCGTTGTTGATTGTGAGCTCTTTCCCGTGCTGGTCGGGGTACGGGAACGGGCAAGGCTGACGTGTAAAGGAACGCAGTGTCCAGAGTTTCGGTCAAGGCTGCCGTGGTGGCCTTGAGCATCCTGACCGCGGGGTTGATCGCCGCCCCGGTATCGGCGCAACCCCTGTATCCGACGGCGGATCCCGACCCGTTCTACGGTGCGCCCGCCGACCTGGCCGCCCTCGCCCCGGGGGACGTGGTGCGCACGCGCCGCATCGACACCGGGCTGTACGTGGGTACCGAGGGCTGGCAGATCGCCTTCCGCAGCACCAACTCCACCGGGCAGCCGATTCTCGGGATGACCACCGTGCTCATGCCCGCCGGCGTGCGCAACCCGCCGCTGGTGTCCTATCAGGCCCTGATCAATTCGCTGGGCTCGCAATGCAATCCGTCGCGGTCGCTGTTCAACGGCGAACTCCAGGACGGTGTGGGCGCGATGCTGCCCATCGGGCGCGGGTGGGCCATCTCGCTGCCCGACTACCTCGGCCCGAACGTCGCCTACGGCGCGGCCAAGCTCAGCGGCATGGTCACGCTCGACAGCGTGAAGGCCGTCCGCAAGGTGAGCGAACTGGGACTGGGCAATTCACCGGTCGCGCTGGCCGGATACTCCGGTGGCGGCATGGCGACCGCGTGGGCGGGGGCGCTGCAACCGACCTACGCACCGGACTTGAAGCTGGATGCCGTAGTGGCGGGCGGCATTCCGGCCGACGAGGAGCAGATGGCGCTGTCCCTCGGTTTCGAACCGCACCCGGGATTCGGGCTGGCGTTCGCCGCGGCCATGGGCCTCGAACGCGAATACCCTGCCCGCCTGCCGGTCTCGGATCTGCTCAACGAGAACGGCCTGTGGTTCCGCGAATTCACCCATGTC
>NZ_JBSGBY010000904.1:0-2419 GCF_053601505.1 Nocardia sp. NPDC004722 | reverse complement strand
ACCGCGACGCCTCCGCCGACCTCGCCGCCGTCGCGGACCTGAGCTCGGACATCTCGCAGGCCCTCGACGACGCCGGTGATTTCGGCGAGACCCCGTACCTGCTCGAGATCACCACCCCGGGCATCGACCGCCCGCTCACCGACCTGCGCCACTGGCAGCGCGCCCAGGGCCGCAAGGTGAAGATCGTCCTACGCCCCGGCGCCGAATCCCCGGAGGAGAAGGGCAAGACCACGTTCGAGGCCCGCGTCGGCGTCGCCACCGACACCGATATCGCACTGGTCCTCGGCGGCAAGCGGAAGCCACACCGGGTGACGGTGCCGCGGGCCGACATCCAATCCGCCGTAGTCCAAGTGGAATTCAATCCACCCGGGGCGGCCGAAATGGAACTCGCAGGGGGAGTAGCACCGGGCCGTCCCCAGCCCGGCGCTCAGGAGGCAACCGACACCACCGAATCCGATTCAGCAGCAGCCGTATCCGATTCACCGACCGAAGGGATCGTGGAATGAACATCGAAATCGAAGCCCTGCGCGCGATCGTCGCCGACAAGGGGATCTCGATGGAGACCGTGATCTCCGCGATCGAGTCCGCCTTGCTGACCGCCTACCGGCACACCGACGGCCACCAGGCCAACGCCCGCATCGACATCAACCAGAAGACCGGTGTCGTGCGCGTGATGGCCCGCGAGGTCGACGCCGACGGCAACGTCATCTCCGAATGGGACGACACCCCCGAGGGTTTCGGCCGCATCGCCGCCACCACCGCGCGCCAGGTCGTGCTGCAGCGCCTGCGCGACGCCGAGAACGAGAAGTCCTTCGGCGAGTTCTCCACCCACGAGGGCGACATCGTCGGCGGTGTCGTGCAGCGCGACGCCCGCATGAACGCCCGCGGCACCATCGTGGTCCGCATCGGCTCCGAAGCCCATGGCGCCGAAGGGGTCATCCCGCCCGCCGAGCAGGTGCCGGGCGAGACCTACGAGCACGGCGACCGCATCAAGTGCTACGTGGTCGGCGTCTCCCGCGGCCCGCGCGGCCCGCAGATCACCCTCTCGCGCACCCACCCCAACCTGGTGCGCCGCCTGTTCGCCCTGGAGGTCCCCGAGATCGCCGACGGCTCGGTCGAGATCGTGGCCGTGGCGCGCGAGGCCGGGCACCGCTCCAAGATCGCGGTGCGCTCGACGGTCCCCGGCGTCAACGCCAAGGGCGCGTGCATCGGCCCGATGGGCCAGCGCGTGCGCAACGTGATGAGCGAACTCGCGGGCGAGAAGATCGACATCATCGACTTCGCCGAGGACCCGGCCACGTTCGTCGGGAATGCGCTGTCGCCGTCGAAGGTTGTCTCGGTCACGATCGTGGACCCCGACGCCCGCGCCGCGCGGGTGGTGGTGCCGGACTTCCAGCTGTCCCTGGCCATCGGCAAGGAGGGCCAGAACGCCCGCCTGGCGGCCCGGCTTACCGGCTGGCGGATCGACATCCGCTCCGACGCCGCACCGGATATGCAGGGCGGTGTGCGCCCCGCGGCCGCGACCGGCGGTGGCGAGGCGCATCGGGGTTGATCTTGCCGGATCCATCCGGCCCGGTCGGTCCCGAGATTTGTGAAACAGACCCCTCGGATGACAGGTTGGTAACTTCCAAGGGGTACGGATGCGGAGATCGGGACGTGACAGCGGTAGAGTGGACGAAGGCTCAGCGCGAGTCGTCGGCTTCTCTGTGTGCCGAACGGGTGCAAGCAAGATCAACACCCGTCCGGACCTGCATCGGATGTCGGCAACGCGAGCTGGCTGTCGATCTGATGCGGGTCGTGGCGCAAGACTCTGCCGAATCTGGGCAGACGATTGTGATCGTTCCGGATCCGCGGCGCAGACTTCCCGGACGGGGTGCGTGGTTGCACCCCACTGCGGCTTGTCTGAACCAAGCAGTTCGGCGTCGAGCAATCGGCAGAGCACTACGAGTGTCCGGACATCTGGATATCTCAGCCCTGGAGCATTACGTAGAGAACAGGCACGAGAACTCATGAGCACACCGTGAAGTCCCAGAAATGATCGGCCTTCGAAATTAGTCGAGGTCGTGCGCGCGTCCCGTCGTGAAACGGGCTGCCGCGCTCGACCTCTGAGTGAGGAGAGCAGTGGCAGGCAAGGCCCGCGTGCACGAGTTGGCTAAAGAACTCGGTGTCACGAGCAAAGAACTACTCGCGCGGCTCAAGGAGCAGGGCGAGTTCGTGAAGTCGGCGAGCTCGACGGTGGAAGCACCCGTCGCGCGTCGCCTGCGGGAGTCGCTCGCACCCAAGAGCGCCCCCGCCAATGGAAACGCCAAGTCGGCGTCCCCCAAGCCCAGTGGTGACGGTGCCCCGCGTCCGGCCAAGCCGGCGACCCCGGGCGCCGGTCCGCGTCCCGGCCCGCGTCCGGCGGCTCCCGCCCCGGCAC
>NZ_JBSGBY010000903.1:0-2438 GCF_053601505.1 Nocardia sp. NPDC004722 | reverse complement strand
CCCTGTGGGGGGGCGACCCCCCCCCCCTAACCCCACCCCCCCCACATTTAAATATTTTTAAAACCTATATAAAAATATTTTTTTAAACGGCCGGGGGGGGGGCCCGCCGCGCGCGCGGGGGCCACCGCCGAACGGAGATGGCTGGGCCGCGCTGGGATGGCTGGGCCGTACAAGGGTTGGGCCGGGCCGCGCCGGGATCGGCGTGGCCGTACTGGGAGGACTGGGCTGGCGTGCTCGGGGTCGGGCGGTGACGGCGTCGCCGGAGGGGCTGGGAGTGTCGGCGGGGGACCGGGCGGCCGGGCGGTTAGCGTCGGCGGTATGGACTCGGTCGTGCAGCGGGTGTTGGATTTTCCCGCGATCTGGACCTATGTCGTCGTCGCGCTGCTGGTCGTCGCCGAGGAGGCGATGGTGTTCGGGCTGTTGGTGCCCGGCGATACCGCCGCGATCCTGGCGGGTGTGGCCGCCAGCCGCGGGCATCTGAGCATCGCGACCACGCTGGCCCTGGTCATCGTGTCCGCGCTCATCGGGGCGAGCATCGGTTACTGGATCGGCCGCGTCTACGGCACCCGCGTGCTGGAGTGGCGGATCTTCAACCGCTACCGCGACAACCTCACCAAGGCCGGGGATTTCCTGCAGCGCCACGGCGGCTGGGCGATCCTGGTGGGCCGCTTCAGCACCTTCTTCCGCACCATGCTGCCGGAGCTGGTCGGCATGTCTCCCATGCCTTTTCGCCGGTTCGTGGTGGCCAGCGCGGTGGGCGCGATCCTCTGGGGTTCGGTGCTGGTGTTGTGCGGCTACCTGATCGGCGCGTCGTTCACGGCCATCCTGAAACGCGTCGACAACGGTCTACTGATCGTCGTCCCGATCGTGGCGGTGCTCGCGCTGATCTACTGGAAGTGGCATCGCCACCGCACCGCGGGGGAGCAATGACCTATTCGCTCTGCGCCCACGCCGCGACCGGAAGTGTCAGGTAGACACCGATATTCGCGTCCACGAACTTCTCGATGTCGGCCAGCATCCGATCGCACCGCTCCTGCCGGTTCTCCGCCCGGCTCGCGAAGTACTTCGACCGCACCTCGATCACCAGATCCATCCCGCTGCGATCGAACTTCCCCAGCGGCCGGAACCGGATCTCCACATCACCGGGCTGCAAATCCCCGTCGTAGGGCTCCTCCGGGCACTCCACCGCCGTCGACACCAGATGCGGCAGCCATTCTCCGAGCTCGCGCAGCACGGTCTCGGGCAGTTCCGGGTTGTAGGTCACCTCGACGAGTGGCATCCCCGGAGTCTATTCGCTTGCCGCGCGGCTGGATTGGCGCAGCTCGCTCAGGAGGTGCGGATGCTGGCGATCAGGGCTTTGGCCTGGTCGGCGGCCATTTCTCCGGTGGTGCCGCGGTCGGCTTCGACGACGAGGGCCAGGGTGGCGTTGCGCGGGCCGGTGAAGGCGAAGGTGTAGACGGAGTAGGCGTTGGCGGTGCAGCCGGAGAGGCTGGGCTTCCAGGGACCGGAGGCTTCCACCTGCTGACCGGCGATGCCGCTCTTGGTGGTGACCGCGGTCGGGGCGCCGGGGATGCCGCCCTTGGCGTCGTCGTAGCCGCTCTCCACGGAGATCTTGGTCGCCTTGGTGGCGGCGGCCCCGAGATCGCTGACGCCGTCGACCGGGGCCACGAACGCCAGGGCGCGGTAGGCCGAGCCGGGGCAATAGTTCTGGCCCTCACTGGATTTGGCGTAACCGAACAGGGTTCCGTCCGCGCCGGTCTGCATGGAGGTCTCGGTGGGCGCGGCGATGGTCCAGCCGCTGGGGACGTCGTAGCTGATGCCCAGAGACGGGGCGACCACGGTCGTGGCCCCGGCCTTGGGCGCGCCGGACGGACCCTTCGACGTGCTGGGCTTGCCGGTCGGGACCGCGCTCGAGCTCGTGGACGGTGCGGCGGTTGTGGTGGAGTCGTCGCGGGTCAGCACGTAGGCCGCGAGGCCGCCGCCGACCAGGACGACGACCGCCGCGACGGCCCCGAGGATGAGCCAGGTACGGTTCGGGCCGCCCGGAGGCGGTGGCTGCTGTCCCGGAAAGCCTGGCTGCTGGCCCGGAAAGGGCGGCTGCTGGCCGGGAAACGGCTGCTGCCCATAGTAATTCGGGTCCGCCTGCCCGGGATAGTACTGCTGCGTCGGCTGATACCCCGGCTGCTGCGCGTACCCCGGATACTCGACCGGCTGGGCTCCGGTCTGTGGCTGGCCCCAGACCTGCTGTCCGGCATCCGGATACCCCCACGCCTGCTGCCCGGGTTGCTGCGATCCGTACGGATTGGCCCAGTGATCGTTGTTGTCCGTCACGCCTGGTCACCCGGATTCCCTCGCGCCGGCGCGGATTCCCGGCGCAGCGCGTGGACGGTCTCGTCCACCGCGGATTCCAGCAGCGCGGCATAACCGTCGAGATCCGC
>NZ_JBSGBY010000902.1:0-2438 GCF_053601505.1 Nocardia sp. NPDC004722 | reverse complement strand
CGGTCTCGCGGATCGCGGCCGCCAGGCCCACCGCCGCCGGGACATCCGAGGTCCCCGAACGCAGGTCGCGCTCGTGCCCGCCGCCGTGCAGCAGCGGCACCGCCGGCACCTGCCGCCCGAGCAGCAGCACCCCGGCCCCGTGCGGTCCGCCGACCTTGTGGCCCGCGAAAGAGGCCGCGGCCAGCCCGCTCCGGGCGAAATCGATGGGCAGTTGCGCTGCCGCCTGCACGGCGTCCGAGTGCATGGGCACCTCGAATTCCTGTGCCACCGCGGCCAATTCCTCGATCGGCTGAATCGTCCCGACCTCGTTGTTGGCCCACATCACGCTCACCAGCGCCGTCTCGGCGGCGAATTCGGCCAGCGCGTCGCGCAGCGTCCGCGGCGAGACGACGCCCTCGGCGTCACACTCCAGCCACGTGATCCGCGCGCCCTCGTGCTGTTCGAGCCACTCCACGGTATCCAGCACCGCGTGATGCTCGACCGCGCTCACCAGAATCCGCGTCCGCTTCGGATCCGCGTCCCGTCGCGCCCAATAGATCCCCTTGAGCGCCAGATTGTCGCTCTCGGTTCCGCCCGAGGTGAAGATCACTTCCGAAGGCCGCGCCCCCAACCCCGCCGCGATCGACTCCCGAGCCTCCTCGAGCATCCGCCGCGCCGCCCGCCCCGACCCGTGCAACGACGACGCGTTGCCCGTCGTCCCCAGCGCATGGCACATCGCCTCGACCGCGACCGGGAACATAGGTGTAGTGGCCGCGTGATCGAGGTAGACCGTCTGGGCACCGACCGGACCCGGGAAAGCCGACTTCATGACCGTCCAAGGATAGCCGCCACCGTCGCGCACATATTCCCGCCATCCCCGCACCACCCCGCGCACCCGCTCCACGGGCCCCCAGCACCGACTCCGCACACCCGTTAGCACGAGGCCGCCACCACTCCGGTTCGCCGTCAGCTGGCCGCGCCGGGTTCATCGGATGGTCATGGACGAATGACCAATTCGATGCTTGGAACCTGTTTCATTCGGGTCGCATTTCAAGATCGACCCGTGAGGAACAGCTATGCGCCACAACGGCGTTCACAAGTATCGAAGCAAGGGCTTCGCCATGGCGGCTGTGGCCGCGTTGGTCGCGCTCGGCGGGTCGGCGGTCACGTCGACCGTCGCGCACGCCGCTGTCACCAGCCCGAATCTGATCGTCGACGGTGATGCCGAGGCGGTGGCGCAGTGCTCGCCCAAGGGTCTGGACGGGATGACACTGCCGGGGTGGAACATCGGCAAGGGGGAGCCGAACGCGGTGTGTTACGGGCAGCCGGGGTGGCCGGACGCCGCCTCGCCGGGGCCGTCGAATCGGGGTCAGAAGTTCTTCGCCGGTGGTGGCACCGGCAATGCCGAGATGGATCAGACCATCAATGTCTCGGGGGCGGGGTCGGCCATCGATCAGGGCGGCGTGAGCTTCGATCTGAACGGGTGGCTGGGCGGCTACGGCGCGCAGGACGATCGGGTCAATATGACCGCGACCTTCCTCGGCGCGTCGGGCAACCAGCTCGGCTCGGCCGAGTGCGACGACGTGAGCAGTATCGACCGTGGCCTCAAAACCGGCCTGCTGCAACGTGATACGAAGGGAACCCTGCCCAAGGGCACTCGCTCGGTGAAGATCCAGCTGAACTACAGCTGGACCGACGGCGACACCAACGACGGCTACGCCGACGACCTGTCCTTCACCATCGGCGCCTCGCTGCCCGCGCCGAAGCTGACCGCGCCCGCGACCAGCGTCCCTGGGTACGACCACGTCTTCGTGGTCTACATGGAGAACCAGGACTACGACGGCCTCACCGGCATCATCGGAAATCCGCTGGCCCCCTACATCAATGGACTGCGACCGCAGGCGGCGACGCTGACCCAGTCCTACGCCACCACGCACCCGAGCGACCCGAACTACGTCGCACTGGCGGCCGGTGGCCTCTACGGGCTGGTCGACAACAGTGTGACCACGACGACCTTGGACGCCAACCACATCGGCAACCGCGTCGACGCCGCGCACAAGACGTGGAAGGGCTACGCCGAGGACGCCAACGGCAACTGCGACCAGACCGCGCACGGCCAGTACTACCAGGACGATCTGCCGTTCCTCTACTTCAAGAACATGAAGTCCGACGCGTCCTATTGCACGGCACACCTGCAGCCGCTCACCCAGATGACGACGGACCTGAAGTCGACGGCCACCACCCCGAACTTCGTCTGGTTCGCCGCCAACGAATGCCACAACATGGAAGGCTGCGGCGTCGCCTCCGGCGACAGCTGGCTGAGCACCACCCTGCCCACCATTTTCAACTCGCCCGCGTGGAAGCAGCAGCGCTCGCTGCTCATCCTGACCTTCGACGAGGGCGCGACCAAGGCCTTCGGTCCGCTGTTCCCGAACCGGGTGTCTCTAAAACGATCGCTC
>NZ_JBSGBY010000901.1:0-2442 GCF_053601505.1 Nocardia sp. NPDC004722 | reverse complement strand
TTTCCGATGGTGCGGTACACGTAGTAGAAGGTGCAGCCCGGACCGGCGGAATCGTCGGTGTCGTAGGTCAGCACCCCGACGAACCGCCCAGCCCCTTACCGCGCGGCAGTGGCACCGGCGTCCCCGAAAACCGCTGTGGCACAGTCCGATCACCCCACCCGACCGGCGAGCCGGCGAGCGTCGGCCACGACGGCGGATGCGCGACCGCGTCGGGCATCACCGCGCCCCCGGCCTCCAGCAGCAGCACCCGAACCCTCTCGTCCTCGGTGAGCCGCGCGGCGAGCACACAGCCCGCACTACCGCCACCGACGATCACGAAGTCATAGGAATCCGAAGAGGACATGTCGATCATCCGTTGCGTGGTGTTCATGGACACCACGGTCGCGCCGGGCCGGAAGCGCCCGCATCCGTCAGCTGACGGTGATCGCGACGTAGGTCGTCGGGGCGTGGGACGACGTACGTCGCTGTCACCGTCACCTGACGGATGTGCCGCCCGGCCGTCGGCGACGACAGTGGAGTCGTACCACCGGCATCCCACTGTTAGAAGGACGAAATCCCATGGTCGACAACGGAAATGGCCGTAACAAGCGACGCGTTACCCGGGCCGCGGCGGCACTTGTCGCCGGTGTGGCGGGGCTCAGCCTGGCCGTCGCCTGCTCCTCGAACACCGTCACCCACGCCGGTCCCGACGAGGACGCGCCGCGCCCCACCATCGTGCTCGAGCACGGCGCGTTCGCCGACGGGTCGAGCTGGAACGATGTGATCGCGAAGCTGAGCAAGGATCGGTATCCCGTGGTGGCGGCGGCCAATCCGCTGCGCGGTCCCGCGAGTGACGCCGCCGCGCTGCGCAGCGTGATCAGCCACATCGACGGGCCGGTGATCCTGGTCGGACATTCCTACGGCGGCTCGGTGATCAGCGCCGCGGCGGCTGGAAACGACAAGGTCAAGGGTCTGGTCTATGTGGCCGCGTTCCTGCCCGCACCGGGTGAGACCGCGCTCGAGCTGACCAACAAGTTCCCCGGTTCCACCCTGCCCGGCACCTTGAATCCGGTGCCGTTCACCAATGCCGACGGCAGCGCGGGCACCGACCTGTTCATCCAGCAGGACAAGTTCCCCGCGCAGTTCGCCGCCGACGTGCCCGCGGAGCGCGCGGCCCTCGCCGCCGCGTCGCAGCGGCCGATCGCTCAGTCCGCGCTCGAGGAGAAGGCCACCGTCGCCGCCTGGACCGAGAAGCCGAGCTGGGACATCGTCACCACCAAGGATCTGAACATCCCGGTGGAGGCGCAGCGGTTCATGGCCCAGCGCGCCCACGCGCAGGTCACCGAGGTCGACGCCTCGCATTCGGTCGCCGTCTCGCACCCGGAGGTGGTCGCGAAGGTGATCGAACAGGCCGCCGCGGCCGCGCACTGATCCGAAACCCGAACCCTGCCAGGAGAACACGAAAATGGATATGAAACTGGAAGTCGTCGTGCTGCCCGTCGCGGATGTCGATCGCGCGAAGGCGTTCTACGCCGACCGTCTCGGATTCCGGCTCGACGCCGACTTCACCGTGGACGACGGCTACCGCGTGATCCAGGTGACGCCGCCCGGCTCCGCCTGCTCGGTCATCTTCGGAACCGGTGTCACCGCTGCCGAACCCGGCTCCCGGGATGGCCTGCACCTCATCGTCACCGATATCGAACAGGCCGTCGCCGACCTCACCGAACGCGGCATCGCCGTCGAGGGACCCTTCCACGACGCGACCGGCGTCTTCCACCACGCCGGAACCGCCGCACGCCTCCCCGGCGTGCATCCGCAGCGCCGCAGCTACGGTTCCTTCGCCGCCTTCCGCGATCCGGACGGCAATGCCTGGTTCCTGCAGGAAATCACGCAGCGCGCGCCCGGCCGCTGACCCCGACTCCCCGAAAGCACCCTCATGTCTGACGACCTCCAGACCTACGACGTCATCGTCATCGGGGCCGGTCCGGTCGGCGAGAATGTCGCCGACCGCACCAGTGCCGCCGGACTCAGCACCGTCATCATCGAATCCGAACTGGCCGGCGGCGAATGCTCCTACTGGGCTTGCGAACCCAGCAAGGCGCTGCTGCGACCCGCCCTGCTGTACGCCGAGGCCGCCCGGTTCCCCGGCGTCGCGAGCGCGATCACCGGCCCGCTCGACGCCCGCGCCGTGCTGAAACACCGCGACCGCATGGTCGCCGACTGGAACGACCAGGGGCAGGTCGACTGGCTCGAATCCGCCGGTATCGCACTGATTCGCGGCCACGGGCGACTCGACGGCGTCCGGCAGGTCACCGTCGAGACCCCCGACGGCGGCACCGTCCGATTGCGTGCCCGGCACGCGGTCGCGGTCTGCACCGGTACCCGTGCGGCGCTCCCGCCGGGCCTGGACGCGGTGCGGCCGTGGACGAGTCGCGAGGCCACCAGCGCCACCGAGGTGCCGCG
>NZ_JBSGBY010000900.1:0-2447 GCF_053601505.1 Nocardia sp. NPDC004722 | reverse complement strand
GACGGCCCGGCCGAGCACCCCGACCTCGAACTGCGCCTGACCCTGGCCGAGGCGGGGGAGATCGCGACCGGAGCCCGTGCCCTCGCCACCGCCCTCGAGGACCCCGTCGCTTGACGGCCGCCGGGCTCCCGCGTCGGTAGCATCGGCGGGGTTGTGGCCGTATCGATCGAGGAGGAACCCGTGAGCAGCGAGAACACCGTCGGCACGATCACCATGATCGGATCCGGTGCGGCCAGTGCGACTCCCGACATCATGCGGGTCTCGCTGTCGGTGGAGACCCGGGCCGATACCGTGGCCGCCGCCTACGCGCAGGCCGGGACGCGCGCGGACGCGGTCATCGGGTCACTGCGCGCCGACGGGGTCGCCGGACGCGACATCAACACCAGCGGGCTGACGGTGCGCGCGGACACGGTGTGGACCGACGGGAATCGGGAGAAGCTGGTCGGGTACATCGCGGGCACGTCGCTGACGGTCACGCTGCGCGAGATCGCCGACGCCGATGGCGAAGCCAAGTCCGAGGGCGGACCGGCCGAGATCATCGCGCACGCGGTGGCCGCCGGAGGCGACGATGTGCGGCTCGGCGGGCTCACCCTCGCCGTCGCCGACGAGGAGATCCTGATGGTGGGCGCGCGCAACGCGGCCTGGGATCACGCGCTGGGCAAGGCCGAACAGTACGTGTTCCGGGCCGGGCGCACGCTCGGGCCGGTGCTCGAGATCACCGAGAACGTCTCCGGCCCGGTCCCGCAGCCGCGCATCGCCTTCGCCGCGGAGAAGATGTCCGACGCGGCGGGCGCGCTGCCGGTGCAGCTGGGCGAAAGCGAAGTGTCGGCGA
The DNA here is from genome assembly GCF_053601505.1 of Nocardia sp. NPDC004722. Lineage (NCBI taxonomy): Bacteria > Bacillati > Actinomycetota > Actinomycetes > Mycobacteriales > Nocardiaceae > Nocardia > Nocardia sp. NPDC004722. Next base: position 1,615 of record NZ_JBSGBY010000900.1, on the reverse strand, counting down.
CCATTCGCGTCACCTGGCAGCTGGCCTGACCCGACGTCGCGGCGTACTCGCGCGGGATGCGCAGCGGGCGAGTGGATTCCGGCCACCGGCACGCCGGATCAGAGCTCGACGCGGCCCAGCAGCCAGGACGCCCGCGCGGCGGTGAGCTGGATGCGGAAGCGGGTGGCGTCGGGCCGGGTCCGGTGCGGGAACGGGTCGTCGACCACGAGGCCGCGCAGATCGTGCAGCAGTCGGGTGCCGTCGGCGATGCTGACGCGGCCGGTGTCGACGAGGTGGCGCACATTGCGGGCCCCATCGGGATCGCCGGTCCCCGCCGCATAGGCGGCCACCTGCTGCAACGCCGCGCGCAACCGCTTCTCGCACGCCGGAAACCGGCCCCGCTCATAGTGTTTGACCGCCTGGCGCAGATGATCGAGCGCGGTCTGCTGGCCGCGCACCTCCAGCTCCGTCATCAGCAACGACACCCGCTCGGCGAGCCGCACCGGCAGCCACGGGGTCGGCTTCAACCGGCAGCGCACCTCACCCTCGGGTCCCGCCGGACCCGGCCGGTCGAGCTTCAACCGATACCCGTCCACCAGCAGCGCGCCGCGCAATCCCGCCAGCCACGCCGGAAGCTGTTTGCGCGCCAGCGATTCCCCGCGCAGGAACCGCGCCACCGTCACCTCGACCAGATCCAGCAGTGCCCGATCCGCCTCCGCGCTCCCCGCCAGCGCCGCCACCCGCGCCCCGTACACGGGCGTCACCAACCGCCCCCAATAACTGTCCGCGTTCACCCACAACTCGCCCCGATACTCCGGCCGCTTGAGATCCGCCCCCAGCAACAGCGCCTCGAGCGAATGAAACCGCGACTGATCCCCATAGATCAACTCGACCACCGACGCCACAGTCGGATCCGACAACGTAGTCACGGGCTACATCTTGGCGCACCCCCAATCCCCCCGTCCCCCAACCCTTCCCCTGTCCCCATCGAGCCACCGTCCCGAACAAGATCAAGGTGTACTCAGTGCGGGAATTTGTCCGAATCACCGCAGTGAGTACACCTTGATCTTGAAGTCACCGCTCGAAGAGGGCGATGCACTCGATGTGGTGGGTGCCGGGGAAGGCGTCGAAGACGCGCAGGGCCGCGGGCTGGTAGCCCGCGGCGCGGTAGAGGCCCACGTCGCGGGCGAAAGCTGCGGGGTCGCAGCCGATGTGGATGATGCGGCGGGGGGAGCGCTCGCTCAAGGCCGCGATGACTTCCTTGCCCGCGCCCGCGCGCGGCGGGTCGAGCACGACGACATCCGGTGTGGCATCAGGCTGTTCGTGAATCCACCGCTCCACCCGCGCCACCGTCAAATCCACCCACGGCATATCCCGCAGTGCCGCACGCCCATCCGTCACCGCATCGCGCGCGAACTCGACCCCCTGCACCAGCCCGGCCTCACCCACTTGCCCCGCGAGCCGGGCCGCGAACACCCCGACACCGCAGTACAGATCCCACACCAGCGCCCCCGGCGCGGCCTGCGCCCACTCCGCGACCACGTCCGAATAGCACTGCGCCGCACCGTAATGCGGCTGCCAGAATCCGGTCGCCGATACCTCCCACCGCCGCTCGGCCACATACTGCACGGCCCGC
>NZ_JBSGBY010000899.1:0-2461 GCF_053601505.1 Nocardia sp. NPDC004722 | reverse complement strand
GGCTGAGCTCTGCGCGCACACGCTTCCATCGGATCCGGCCCCGGCGTCGGGCCCGGACGAACCATGCTCCGCCGAGCTGAAACGACTGGCCGACAACCTGTTCGACTCGGCGCTGCTGCTGGTGCCCCGGCTGGACGCCGACGGTGGTCTCGTCGATTTCGGCATCGACCATGTCAATCCCGGCTTCGTGGACCCCGCGGGCCGGTCTCGGGACCTGATCCAGGGCGCGTCACTGCTCGAGGTCTATCCGATGTCGGTCGGCCACGGTCGGCTGTTCGAGCGGATCGAGCAGGTCTACGCCACCGGTGCGAGCTACCGGGCCGATCCGGTGATGCTGACCGAGCTGACCGGTCAAGCGCTGCCGCCGATTTCGGCCGCGCTCGGCATCAGCCGCCACGGTGACGCCGTGCTCGTGGTGTGGCGGCTGCGGGACGAGGCGGCCCGCATGGCGCTGCTGTTGCAGCATGCCCAACGACTCGGCGGCGTCGGCGGTTTCGAGGAGAACGCCGCGACCGGGGAAATCCTTTGGACCAGGACGCTTTTCGGGGTGTACGGGCTGACGCCGGACGCGGTTCCGATCCCGCTCGCGCAGCTGCCGTTGCATGTGCACGAATCCGAATCGCAAGCCGCGCAACGATTCCTGCGTACGGTGCTGCGCTATCGGCATACCTCCTCCGCGGCCTTCCGGCTGATCCGCCCGGACGGCACCGTCCGCCATGTCCGGGTCGTCGCCGAGCCGGTGCTCGATGTCGCGGGCAACCTGCTGGCGGTCCGCGGCGTGTACCAGGACGCCTCGGCACAGCACTGGACCGAGATCGCCCTGTCGGCCACCCACGACCGGTTGACGCATTCCGAGCAGCAGACCGCCGAGCAGAGCCGGCTGGCCCGGCAACTGCAACAGGCCATCATGCCCGCCAGTCAGCCCCCGATCGAGGCGTTCGGCTTGCGGATGGCGGTCCGGTATCGGCCGACCGAACAGGATCACCTGGTCGGCGGGGACTGGTACGACGTGGTCGTGCTGCCGTCGAAGAAGATCCTGGTGTCGGTCGGCGACATCGCGGGCCACGGAATCGCCGCCGCGACCGGAATGGTGGTGTTGCGCAACGCCTTACGCGGCCTGGCCGCCACCGGCGCCGGACCGGGCCGGATCCTGACCTGGCTGAACCTGGTCGCCCACAACCCCGCCGACACCATCTTCGCCACCGCGATCTGTGGCATCTACGACCCGGGGACCGGCGTCCTGTGCTGGGCGCGGGCCGGTCATCCGCCGCCGGTGCTGGTTCGCGGCGGCACCGCGTCGGCGCTGCCGATGCTCGGCGGCAAGCTGCTGGGCGCCGTGTCCGAGACCCGCTACGAGGAGGCCGAACTGCAACTGGAACCCGACGATGTGCTGCTGCTGTACACCGACGGCCTGATCGAGCGGCGTGGCCGCAGCCTCGACGACTGCACCCGGCGACTGCTGACCTTGGCGGCCGGATTCGACGGCGGCCTCGACGATCGCCTGGATTACCTGCTCGACAACAGCGATGCCGACACCGACGACGACGCCTGCGTCATCGGCATCCACCTGGGCCGCACGGACGCGACGACATGATCGGCGGCCGATACCCGAAATTGGCTGATTCAATCGTCGGCCGCCGGGTAATGCTCGCGACGACCGGACGATCGGGGTAGGGAGAACGGCGTGGGCATGGGCGACGGTGGTGGAGCCTCGACCGAGCACTTCGTGCACCGAGCGCTGTTCTACCGGGACCGCGAGGAATACCTGAGCGGCACCATCGGATTCCTCCGCGACGGCTTGGCCGCCGGGGAACCGGTGGCGGCCGTCGTCCCGACCGCGAACCTGGCGATACTGCGCGCCGCACTGGGGCGTGCCGCGGACGCGGTCCGGCTCATGGACATGACGGTCGAGGGCCGCAATCCCGGTCGCATCATCCCGGGCGTGCTGCGCGCGTTCGCCGACGCGCACCCCGCCGGGCGAGTGCGCATCGTCGGCGAACCGATGTGGGCGGGCCGTTCCGAGCTGGAATACGCGGCCTGCGTGCAACACGAGGCACTGATCAACGCGGCCTTCCGCGGTCGCGAGGTCAGCATCGTGTGTCCATACAACCTGGCCGAACTGAGCCCGGTCGCCGTCGCCGACGCCTACGCCACGCACCCCCGGGTGACCGATCCGGGCGGCGAAAGCGTGAGCCACGCCTACGATCCCGACCTGATGGTCGCGGCGTACAACCTGCCGCCCCCGAACCCTCCCGCCACCGCGGCGGTGTTCGCGTTCGACGCCGCGGCACTGCGCGCGACCCGCTACAGCGCGGCCGACTACGCCGGACTGGCGGGCATGACCGCCGAGCGCATCACGGATCTGGAAACTCGCGTCGATGCCTGCACGAAGGCATGGCTCCGAGCCCAGGGGCAATCTCCGGCAACGCCCAGGGTGAGCTGCAGAATGCTCGCGCGTTGT
>NZ_JBSGBY010000898.1:0-2467 GCF_053601505.1 Nocardia sp. NPDC004722 | reverse complement strand
CAACGCGCGACTGCGGCAGCTGTTCGAGGAGCCGCCGGTCGAGCCGGACCCGTTCAGCACGATTCGCAGCGCCTGAGGGTCCGACGTACTAGGAGGTTGTGCGGTGAGGCCCGGAAACGGGCCCGGCGGGGTGTTCGCCGGGTTCCGCATCGTCCGGTGGTTGGGTGCGGGCGGCATGGGCGAGGTGTTCCTCGCCCAGGACCGCACGCTGCCCCGCCATGTCGCGCTCAAGGTGCTGACCGAGCAGGCCGGGCGCGATGCCGAGCTGCGGGCGCGCTTCCTGCGCGAGGCCGATATCGTCGCCCGCCTCGACCACCCCAATATCGTGACGGTGCACGCGCGCGGGGAGGACCACGGAAGGCTGTGGATCGCCATGGGATTCGTGGACGGCACCGACGTCGAGCGGGCATTGCACACCGGCCCGCTCGATCCCGCCCGCGCCCTGCGCATTCTCACCGCGACGGCCGACGCCCTGGACTGCGCCCATGACGCACGCGTGCTGCACCGGGATGTCAAGCCCGCCAACATCTTGCTGACCACAGGCCCGCGGGAACGGGTGGTGCTCACCGATTTCGGGATCGCCAAGTCGGTGGAGGAGAGCTCCTCGCTCACCCAGAAGGGCGATGTCCTGGCCAGCTTCCACTATTCGGCCCCCGAGCGCCTGGACGGCACCACCTCCGGCGACCGGGCCAGCGATATCTACTCGCTGGGCTGCACGCTGTTCCACATCCTCACCGGCCGTCGGCCGTTCGACGACTCCGGGATCGCGAAACTCGTCTACGCGCACATGTATCAGCCGGTGCCGTCGGCCCGCGCCGCCAACGCGGCCCTCCCGGCGGCACTGGACGCGGTGATCGCGCGGGCGCTGGCCAAGAATCCCGCCGACCGCTACCGCACCTGCGGGGAACTGGCCGCCGCGGCCGCGGCCGCCTTCACCACACCGGCGGTCGTCCCGGTGACCGTGCTCAACCCCGGCCACACCACCCACCTCGTCGATCCGTCCGGCCCGCTGCCGACCATCACCGCCGCGCTCACCGCGGCGGCGGCTGGCGACACCATCCTGATCGCCCCCGGCGTCTACCGCGAAGCGCTGACCATCGACAAAGCGGTGCGGCTGACCGCGACCCGGCCCCGCGACACGGTGGTGATCGGTGACGGCGACCGGCCCGCCATCACCTGCACCGCCGCCGACCCCACCCTCGAAGCGCTGACCATCGTGCAGGAGGGGGACGCCGCGTGCGTGTCGGTGAGCGGGGACGGCGATCCGCTGCTGCGGGACTGCGTGATTCGCGGCGGCAGTAGCGGCATCACCGTATTCGACGGTGGCCGAGGGACTTTCGAACGCAACGAGTTGCACGGCACCGACAACTGGCGCGCCCGGGCGACGGTGCCGGTCATCGTCCGCGGCGGCGCGAACCCGACCCTGCGTGCCAACACCATTCGCACCGGCGACTACATCGGCATCCGGATCACCGAGGGCGCCACCGGGCTGTTCGACAGCAACACCATCCACTTCGGTGACGGTGACAGCGAGACCGACTGGCCGGCGGTGTGCATCGAGTCCGGTGCCGGTCCGACCCTGGTGGGCAATACGATTCACGATCCGGACCAGCGGCGCAACGGCCGCCCGGAGGGTGTCATGGGCACCCCGTTCGGGATCGTCTACATCGCCGACGAGCACACCGGCGGCCTGCTCGAGCACAACACCGTGCGGGCGCACCGGGACACCGTGGCCGTCGTCGTCAAGTACGGCGCCGCTCCGACACTGCGGCACAACACGATTCGCGGCGGCAGCATCGGCATCCTGCTCGACGGCGAGCACACCGGGGGCCTGTTCGAGGAGAACGTGCTCACCGGGATCCGGGAGGCGGCCGTCCGGATCAACCGGAATGCCGCCCCGACCCTGCGCGGCAACATCATTCACGACGACTCCGGTCACGGAGTGCACCTCGCCCCGGGCGAGACCGGCGGCTGATCACACCTGCTGGGTCGGCAGGGCGACGACCTGGCGCAGGTTCACCCGGGCCGGGCGGCTGGTGGTGTAGGCGATCAGATCGGCGATGTCCTCGGCGCGCAGCGACTCCATGAACTCGAACATGCCGTCCAATTGGCCGCTGAGTTCGGCATTGTCGACGTGATTGCCGAGTTCGGTGTCGGTCAGGCCCGGCTCGATATTGGTGACCCGCACCTTGCGCGCCCCGAGCTCCGCGCGCAGCCCCGCCGACAGCTGGGTGATAGCCGCCTGCGTCGCCCCGTACACCGCGTAGGACGGGAACGGCACGTGCGCGCCGATGGAGGAGATATTGACCAGGTCGGCACTGCGGCCCGCGTCCGCCGCGGCCAGCAGGTCCGGGACGAAGGCGCGGATCATGCGCAGCCGCCCACCCACATTGGTCTCCAGCATGCGGGTCCACTCGTCCTCGCGGCCCTCGGTGATCGGGTTGGGCAGCATCACGCCCGCCGAGTT
>NZ_JBSGBY010000897.1:0-2471 GCF_053601505.1 Nocardia sp. NPDC004722 | reverse complement strand
ACCGACCGTGCCGCGCCGCGACCGCCGCCCGCGCCGCCCGCTCGTCGGCCTCGCTCGGATACCGCCCGAGCTCCCCCAACCGCGCCGCCAACCGCTCCCGCAACCACTCCGGCGGCGCGCTCCCCTGGACGTTCACCGCGAAATCGACCATGCCCGGCAGCGCATCCACGTCCCCGTGATGCCGCAGCCCGGCAGCGTCGAAATCCTGATATTCGGTGTCGTCCGGCACAGCCGTCCACCCTACGTGGCCGCCCGGTACGCCCACCCGACAGAATGGCTGTCGTGGGCGAGCTGCATGTGACCTTCATCTGCACCGGCAATATCTGCCGGTCCCCGATGGCCGAGAAGATCTTCGCCGCGCATCTCGAGCGCGCCGGGCTGGCGGATCGGGTGCGGGTGAGCAGTGCCGGGACGGGGAGCTGGCATGTGGGGGACGAGGCCGACCAGCGCACGAATCTCGAGTTGCGAGCGCACGGGTATCCGACCGGGCATGCGGCGGCGGTGATCGGGGCCGACCATCGGGCGGCGGATCTGCTGGTGGCGCTGGATACCGGGCATGAGCGGGAGCTGGCCCGGATGGGGGTGCCGTCCGAGCGGCGGCGGCTGCTGCGCAGTTTCGATCCGCTCGCGGACGGGCGGTCGGTGCCGGATCCGTACTACGGCGATCAGGCCGATTTCAGGTTGGTGCGCGAGCAGATCGAGGCGGCCGTGCCCGGCATGCTGGACTGGGTGCGCGAACAGCTCGGTGAGCCGGGCGAGGAACAGGCCGGAGGCCGCCGCGCATGAGCTCGAAGACCTCGCTGCTGCGGCGCTTCACGTTCCTGTTGCGGCCCAGCTGGCTGATTCTCGCGGTCGTGGTCGCCGGATTCGCCTACCTGTGTTTCTCGGTGCTGGCCCCGTGGCAGCTGGGCAAGAACACCCGCACCTCCGAACGCAATGACCGGATCGCGAATTCGGTGCACGCGGACCCGGTCGACATCACCTCGATGCTGTCGGGCGGCGGCAAGGACACCGAATGGCGGCGCGTCACCGCGACCGGCACTTACGTGCCGGATTCGACCGTGCTGGTGCGGCTGCGCCATCTCGACGGACAGCCCGCCTACACCGTGCTCGCCGCCTTCCGCCTCGATGACGGCCGCACCCTGCTGGTCGACCGCGGTCAACTGGCCGCCGCCCAGGGCGGCACCAAGCCGCCTGCCACGATCGCCGTCCCGCCCACCGGCACCCAGCGACTCGCGGCCCGCGTCCGCGCCTCCGAGGGCATCATCGAGAAGAAGCCGCCCACCACGGAAGACGGCTACCGCCAGGTCTATTCGACCGACACCGAGCAGGAAGCCACCGTCCTCGGCCTCCCCCTCACCCCCATACCCACCGACGGCCGCGGCGGCTACCTCCAACTCGACGCCGACCAGCCCGGCGCCTTCACCCCCGACCCCCTCCCCCAACTCGACGCCGGCCCCTACCTCTCCTACGGCCTGCAATGGCTCGCCTTCGGCGTCATGGCCCCCCTCGGCCTCGGCTACTTCGTCTGGGCCGAAATCCGCGCCCGCCGCCGCGAAAAAGCCGAAGCCGCAACCCAGCCCGCCACCCCCGCCGAACCCGAATCCCCCACGCCGACGCCCCCGCCCACGACCAAGCCCAACGACCCAGCCCCGCAGCCGAAACCGACGACCAATGAAGCCCGCCTCGCCGACCGCTACGGCGGCACCCGCCGCTGACCCACCCCGGGTATGCGGTCCGACCGCTCGGATAGCCTCGGCGGGTGCGAATGGGGACTGCTACCGCGGCCGGGCTGCTGATCGGGTTCGGGATGGACCGGGTGTTCGGCGATCCACGGCGTGGGCACCCCGTGGCCGGGTTCGGGACGGCGGCGATGCGGGTGGAGGAGTTCACCTATCGCGATGATCGGGTGGCAGGAGCGGTGCACGAGATCGTGCTCGTGGGAGCGGTCACCGGATTGGGGCTCGGGCTCGGGCGGGCCGTCGGGGGACGTGGTCGGGGGCTGGGCGAGACGGTGTTGACCGCGGTCGCCACCTGGACCGTGCTGGGCGGGACGACGCTGGCGAAGACCGGGCGGGCGATGGCGGATCGGTTGGAGTCGGGGGATATCGACGGGGCGCGGGAGTTGTTGCCGTCGTTGTGCGGGCGGGATCCGGCGGTGCTGGACGCCGACGGATTGGCCAGGGCCGCACTCGAGTCGATCGCCGAGAACACCTCCGACGCGACTGTCGCGCCGCTGTTCTGGGGTGCGGTCGCCGGGGTGCCGGGGCTGCTGGCGTATCGGGCGGTGAACACGCTCGACGCGATGATCGGGTATCGCAACGAGCGGTACACCCGATTCGGCTGGGCGGCGGCCCGCACCGACGATGTGGCGAATCTGGCTCCGGCGCGGGTGAGCGGATTGATCACCGCCGCACTGGCTCCGGTGGTCGGCGGACGCCCCGCCGACGCGTGGCGGGCGTGGCGGCGCG
>NZ_JBSGBY010000896.1:0-2485 GCF_053601505.1 Nocardia sp. NPDC004722 | reverse complement strand
CCTGGATGATGGCGATCCCCGCCTTCTCCAGATCCACGACCTCGTCGCGAATGGCCAGCGCCACCTGGTCGGCGGTCTCGTAGAGCGGCTGGTCCTGGCGCACGAAGGAGCGGGCCAGCATGGTGACCGGGCCGGTGACCATGCCCTTGACCGGCTTGTCGGTGAGCGACTGCGCGTAGGCCGTCCACGACACCGACATGGCCTCGGGCCGCGCCACGTCGCCGTACACGATCGGCGGTCGCACACAACGGGATCCGTACACCTGCACCCAGCCGAAGTGGGTGGTGGCGAAGCCGTCGAGCTGTTCGGCGAAGAACTGGATCATGTCGTTGCGCTCGTGCTCGCCGTGCACCAGCACGTCCAGGCCGATGTCCTCCTGCAAGCGGATGCTGGATTCGATCTCGGCCTCGATGCGCTTGCGGTAGTCGTCGAACGACATCCGGCCCTGACCGAGGTCGTGGCGCGCCTGGCGGGCGGCGGCGGTCTGCGGGAAGGAGCCCAGCGTGGTCGCGGGCACCAGCGGCAGCCGCAGCTTGGCCTGCTGGGCGAGCTTGCGCTTCTCGTAGGGTTCGCGCACCCGCATCTGCGGGGTGACGGCGTAGACGCGCTGCCGCACCGCGTGCTTCTGCTTGAAGTGCACCGACGTGGGCCGCTTGCGCCACTTCTCCGAGGGGCCCTCGGTGAGCGCCTTGGCCAGCGAAACCACTTCGAGGACCTTCTGTTTGGCGAAGGCGAGGCGGTCGGCGACGGGGCCCTCGAGCTCGTATTCGACGAGCACGTCGTAGGGCACGTGCAGCAGCGTGGATCCGGTCGACACCACCATGTCGGGGCAGACCTGGGCGAGCTTGTGCAGGTATTCCAGCGTCACGTGCCGGTCGGCGCGCCACACATTGGTGCCGCTGATGACGCCCGCGTAGAGGCGCTTGCGCCGGATGCCGGGGATCTTGGCCAGGTCCTCGGGCACCACGCGATGCGCCGCGAGATCCAGGCCGATGGCCTCCACCGAAGTGCGGCACAGGATTTCGACGGCCTCGCCGAAGTCGCCGTACTGTCCGGTGACCAGCATGCGCGGGCGCAGCGGGGCCTTGGACAGCTGCTGATAGGTCTTCTCGAACAGCTCCATGGTGGACGGCGAGCGGTCGCTGGTGAAGCACGGCTCGTCGAACTGCACGCAGGTGGCGCCGCGCTTGGCGAGGATCTCGAGCAGTTCCTCGTACACCGGTAGCAGCTTGTCCAGCAGCACCAGCTTGTCGAATTCGGTTTCGCCGGGGACGTGTCCGGTCTTGGACAGCAGCAGCAGCGACAGCGGGCCCAGCACGACCGGGCGCAGTTCGATGCCGACGGCCTTGGCGCGGTCGAACTCCTCCAGCAGCGCTTCCGGATGCAGCGAGAACTCCGTATCGGTCTCGAGTTCCGGCTGCCGGTAGTGGTACGGGGTGTTGAGCAGCTTGACCAGCTCGAGCGGCGGCAGATCCGGCCGACCGCGAGCCATCAGGAAGTAGAAGTCCAACGGGTCCAAGCCTTCTCGATAGGGCTCGAACCGCTTGGGGACCGCGCCGAACAGCAGCGCGTTGTCCAGGACGTGGTCGTAGAAGGAGAAGGTGTTGCCGGGGACCTGCGTCAACCCGGTGGCGGCCAGCTCCCGGTACTGGCTCTCCTGAATATCGCGCCCGACCGTCAGCAGCTCGTCACGCGAGAGCGTGCCGTGCCAGTACGACTCCAAAGCGCGCTTGAGTTGCCGGTGCTCGCCGATGCGCGGGTAGCCCAGGATGCTGGACCCGAACCCGTCGGTGACGTTGACCATCTGAACGGACACTCCTTCCGAGCTGCCGGTCCCGAACGACCTGATTGCAGCTTATGCCCGGTTGTGGTGGACGCCGCCACATGCCCGGCGGCGCGCACCTAGCTTGAAAAGACACGATGCGCTCACGCGACCACCCGCGTGAGCGCATCGAGACGCCATGGAAAGGCTCAGATCACGCGCGGTTGTACTGGTAGAAGCCCGCACCGGCCTTCTTGCCCAGCAGACCGGCCTCGACCATGCGGCTCAGCAGCGGCGGCGCGGAGTACAGCGGCTCCTTGAACTCCTCGTACATGGAGTCGGCGATGGACTTGACGGTGTCGAGGCCGACCAGGTCGGTCAGCGCCAGCGGGCCCATCGGGTGGGCGCAGCCCAGCACCATGGCCTTGTCGACGTCTTCCTTGGTGGCGAAACCGGATTCGACCATGCGGATGGACGACAGCAGGTACGGCACCAGCAGCGCGTTGACCACGAAGCCGGAGCGGTCGGCGGAGCGCACGACCTGCTTGCCCAGCACGTCGGCGGCGAACTGCTCGGCGCGCTTGGTGACGGTCTCGGTGGTCTTGAGGGTGGTGACCAGCTCGACGAGCGGCAGCACCGGCACCGGGTTGAAGAAGTGCATGCCCACGACCCGCTCGGGGAGATTCGTGGCCACGGCGATCTTCATGATCGGGATGGAGGAGG
>NZ_JBSGBY010000895.1:0-2495 GCF_053601505.1 Nocardia sp. NPDC004722 | reverse complement strand
GGCCCGGCCGCCGGCCGCATCGTCGCCGTCCGTCAGGGCAATGTCATCGCCACCTCCTTCCACCCGGAGGTCACCGGTGATCTGCGGGTGCACAAGCTGTTCGTCGACACCGCGGTGCGTCCGCGCGCCGGTGTCTGACGTACTCTCGAATGTCGGACTCCATTCAGCCCCCTGAAACGAGGAAGTAGGGAATGAGCGGCCACTCCAAATGGGCCACCACCAAGCACAAGAAGGCCGGCATCGACGCGAAGCGCGGCAAGCTCTTCGCGAAGTTGATCAAGAACATCGAGGTGGCGGCCCGCACCGGTGGTAGTGACCCGGACGGCAACCCGACTCTGTACGACGCCATCCAGAAGGCGAAGAAGTCGTCGGTGCCCAACGACAACATCGAGCGTGCGCGCAAGCGCGGCGGCGGTGAAGAGGCCGGCGGCGCCGACTGGCAGACCATCATGTACGAGGGCTACGGCCCCAGTGGTGTCGCCCTGCTGATCGAGTGCCTCACCGACAACCGCAATCGCGCGGCCGGTGAAGTGCGCCTGGCGGTCACCCGCAACGGCGGCAATATGGCCGACGTCGGTTCGGTGTCGTACCTGTTCTCGCGCAAGGGCATCGTGACCCTGGACAAGGCCGGGCAGAGTGAGGACGACATCCTCATGGTCGTGCTCGACGCCGGCGCCGAAGAGGTCAACGACCTGGGCGAGGAGTGGGAGATCATCTCCGACCCGAGCGACATGATCGCGGTGCGCGCCGCGGTGCAGGCCGCCGGTCTGGACTACAACTCCGCGGAGTCGGGCTTCCAGCCGTCGATGACCGTCTCCGCCGACGCCGATCTGGCGCGCAAGGTGTTCAAGCTCGTCGACGCCCTCGAGGACAGCGACGATGTGCAGAACGTGTACACCAACCTCGATGTGAGCGACGAGGTGCTGGCCGAGCTGGACGCCTAGCCGAGGCTTACCCCCAGCAGCGCCACGACTACGCGGGCCGCATTCCTTCCCGGAATGCGGCCCGCGTCGTGTTCGACGATCGCCTGCCGCGCTCAGGACTTTCACCGACGTACCTCAGGGTGGATGAGGCCCCGAAATGGGTGAAATGCCCGATGTGCGCGAAACCTCTTGTGCGACAGGCTGAACCCGGGTCGGGACACAGTCGAAGAGGAGTTGATTCACGCATGGTTCAACGGTTGCTGGTCGGTATCGGCGCTGCCGCTCTGATCACCGCCGCGGCGGGCGCGCTGGCCCCGGCCGCCTTCGCCCAGGATCTGGCCGAGGGCGTCTCGTGCGCCGATCGCACCTGCCGCAACGACACCGACGACATCTACCGGGTCCAGGCCCGGGTCCGCTGCACGGGACTCGTCGGCCCCCACGAGATCACGGTCTGGGTCAACAGCCACTCCACGCAACAGGTCACCGCCTCGTGCCCGGACGAGTGGCCCGGATCGGACTCCATCCTGGACTGGAACTCGGTGACCGGCATCGACTACCTCAGCGCCACCGTGGACAACAGCAGTCGCCGCCGCCCCGGCGCCCCCGCACCCAGCGGTTCCTGACACTCGAGTCGCCCGAGTCGTGTTGGATCTCGGTATGCCGCGATTGCGCGCCGTGCGAGGCGATATCACCGAACAGCATGTGGATGTGATTGTGAATGCCGCGAATTCCTCTCTGCTGGGCGGCGGGGGAGTCGACGGCGCGATCCACCGCAAGGGCGGCCCGGAGATCCTGGCCGCCTGCCGGGCGCTGCGGGCCTCGCAGTACGGCGGTGGTCTGAAGACCGGGCAGGCGGTCGCCACCACGGCCGGAAAGCTGCCCGCGCAGTGGGTGATTCACACCGTTGGGCCGGTTTGGTCGGCGACCGAGGATCGTTCGGCGTTGCTGGCCTCCTGCTTCCGTGAATCCCTGCGCGTGGCCGACGAACTGGGCGCCCGGACCGTCGCCTTCCCGGCGATCTCCACCGGCGTCTACGGCTGGCCCATGGACGACGGCGCGCGTATTGCCGTCGAGACGGTGCGCGCCACCGCGACCAGGGTCGAGCAGGTGAGTTTCGTGCTCTTCAGCGAGGACGCGCTCCGGACGTTCACCGACGCGCTTCAGGGTGACTGAGGCCGTGAAATAGGGGAAATGCCCGATGCGCGTGAAACCTCCTGTGCGACAAGCTGTACCCAGGTCGGGACACAGTCGAAGAGGAGTTGATTCACGCATGGCTCAACGGTTGCTGGTCGGACTCGGCGCTGCCGCTCTGATCACCGCCGCGGCTGGCGCGCTCGCCCCGGCCGCCTTCGCCCAGGATCTGGCCGCGGGCGTCTCGTGCGGTGATCGCAGTTGCCGCAACGACACCGACGACATCTACCGCATCCAGGTGCGGGTGCACTGTTCGGGATGGGGCGACGGGTACGAGACCTCGATCACCATGCCGGTCATTGTGCCGCCGACCCCGCTCGGCGCGGATCAGCCGCGAGAACGACCCGGCATCCGACTCGCGAATGACTGCAACCCGGACAG
>NZ_JBSGBY010000894.1:0-2496 GCF_053601505.1 Nocardia sp. NPDC004722 | reverse complement strand
CTCTGTCGCTTTCGTGCCACCGCCTGGATGAAGGCCGACGATTCGGGCGGTGCGACCGCCTGGGCCGCCCGCGAAAGTTCCACCGCCGCAGCGAAATTCCCGGCGATCAGGTGGCTCCACGCGGTGGTTTCCAGGCACCAGGCCGTGATCTCCGGATGACCGGCTTCGTCGGCGATGCCATGCGCCAGCCGTAGCCGGGCGAAGGCGGCGCGCGGTTGCCCCAGATCGATCTGGCAGGTGCCCGCCAGCAGCGACATCCAGCCCACCGCGATCACCAACCGGCGGTATTCCGTCAGCGTCTTCTTCGAATCCATCATCCGGGCGGCCAGGCCGAGGTGCTGATCAATCTGGGCCAGTAGCCTTTCCGGCCGCATCGTCGGATAGGCCGCCGCCAGATCGTCGACCGCCGACTCCAATCGCTCGAGGCTACCGCCGCCGATATCCGATCCGGTCACGCGCCGCATCCATTCGAGTACGACCAGCGCCTCGTCGGGTGCGTCGCCGCCTACGAGCGCCGCCCGGCCCAGGGTGCGCTCATAAGCCGCTACGACGTCAGCGGTAACCGCCCGCCGACCGGTCTCGATCAAACTCAGATACGAGGCCGTGAAGTGTGTTCGGCGTGCCATGTCGCGCAACCCGATTCCCGCGGCTTCGCGGGCGGCTCGCAACATCGACCCAAGTTCCATTCGTCCCTCGCCGATTGAAAACACCTTGTCAACACCGTATCCGGCCCGCGAATGCCCGGCAGCCGTAGCGTCGATTCGAGGATATTCCGTCGGGCTCGACGTATACGGCACACCGCGGATAGGCGTCGAACCTTCCGTGCAGCGAGAGGGGAATCGGATGAACCCGGGAGCGATCGGCTATCTCCGGCGGGATGTGTCGGGGGCGCGGCGGCAGTGGGATGAGGTGCGGATTCGGAAGGTGGCCGAGCGGCTGGGGTATGACTTGCGGAAGATTGCGGTGTTCGGGGTGGAGACGGATCGGCCGGTGTATCGGCTGCGGGTGATGGTCGGGAATTTGGGTGTCGACGCGGTCATCGTTCCGGGCCTCGAACACTTCGAGAACGGGCTGCTGCCAGGCGATCTCATCGAGCGGGCCGATGTCATCACCGTCAGCCCCGAACACACCTACGCCCGCTGGCTCATCCCGCCCGACAGCCCGGCCGATATGGGTTCACGGTGACCCGGGGTCAGTGGTTGCCGTGCTTTCCCGGGGCCGCGCTGCCGTGGTATTCGCCGAGATCGGAGACCAGTTGGGTGACTTCGGGATAGGAGTCGTAGCGGCGTTGGTGGAGGGCGGCGATCTTGGCGCCCAGCTCGGGGTCGGGGTCGTCGGTGATGTCGAAGGAGACGAATTTGTCGACGAGGGGGAGGCCGATGTGGTCGGTGTGGAGGTGGGCGGGGTGGATGAGGTATTCCCAGTAGCCGTCGAGGTCGTCGATGACATAGGTTGCGCCGTAGTCGTATTCGCCGCCGTGGTCGGGGCCGACGATGAAGTGCCGCACCGACGGGATTTGGCGCCCCTGGTTGCGCAAGCTTTCCAGCGCTTCTTCGAGCCGCTCGGCGGAGACTCCAGGCTTGATGGTGAAGCGATTGCCGTGGTAGATCATCGTTTTCAACCTTCGTGAGTGCGGTACATACAAGAGTGTGTGACTGGCCAATCACTCAACATGAGTGACCGTACACTCACTCATAGAGGGAAAACAAGGGTCCGGAGTACTCAGAGCGGGGAATCGGGCAAAATTCCGCGCTGAGTACTCCGGACCCTTCGAGAGACCTATACGTCGAGAGCGTCGATCAGCGTGTCGAGCCCCGACTGAACCGCTTCGCGTTGCGCGGGCGACAGGTGTTCCATTGCGGCGGCGAAGCGTTGGATGCGGGCCGAGGTGAGCCCGGTGACCAAGTTGTGGGCCGCCGGGGTGGCGGTGAGAAGTTGCGCTCGACCGTCCTCGGGATCCGCACCCCGGGTCAGGTACCCCGCCTTCTCCAGCCCGGTCACCATGCGGGACATGGTCGGAGCGCTCACCCGCTCGATGTTCGCCAAGTCGCCCAGCCGCAGCGGCCCCGAGCGGGCGAGCGAAGCCAGCGCCGACGCCGCGCCGGGGCTCAACGCCCCGAGGTCACCGGAGTGACGCAACAGGCGCAGCAGGCGGCCGATGGTGTGGTACAGGTCGGCGGCCTCGGTGAGCTGGTCGGGGTCGGCGACGCTCGTCGGCTCGGGCAGGGTCATCTCCTCCGGTTTCAGATTCCCTCGCGGGCGGCCTCGCGGAGCTCGGCAGCCTCGTCCGCAACTTTGGGGCTACCGGCGAACCAGGAGGCCACCGCGCCGATCAGCATCATAAACGCGGCTCCCAGGAACACCACGACCAGACCCGAGTGGAACGGTCCGGAGATCAAGTGCGAGCTCGGCCACCGGGACATCCGCGAGCGGGAAGTCCGGGGTCCCGAGGACGAAGCTGCCGAAGAACGACAGCTGGACTCCGCTGGGCAGATC
>NZ_JBSGBY010000893.1:0-2497 GCF_053601505.1 Nocardia sp. NPDC004722 | reverse complement strand
GCGTCGGCTCCTGATGCAGGTAGCCCAGATCGACGAGGGTGCGGACCAGCCGATGAATGGTGGGCAGCGGCAGCCCCGACTGGGTGGCGATGCTCGGGATGCCGATGCATGCCGCTGACCTCGTCACCGCGTGCGCTCAGCAACCCCGATAGACGACGGCCGATGCCGCCGGCCGCACCGATCTGGAACACCTTCACGAGCGTCTCCTGTCGTTGGCTGGCACCCTGTCAAGCTTCGCACCCGTCGCTGGCAGAAAGTTTCCGGGTTGGGGATCGGATCGGCGAATTTGCTTCTAATCTTGCGAATGTCTCTGCCGCCGACCGTTTCTCCGCCGGTAGCGTTGTCGGTATCGGTCGACGGTGTCCGGTGATACGGGATGTGGTGTGCAGTGTGGGATTTCGAGGTTTCGCCCAAGCAATCGATCGGCGAGACGGTGTTGGAAGAACTTCAGCGGCGAGCGACCACAGATGGCGTGGCGCTGCGCGTCGGTGTCGTGGTCGCGAACAATGACGCGGTGCTGATGCTCGAGCACGAGGAACATGCCGAGGGGCGCAGTCCGCTGCACCTACCCGGCACCGTGGTGCGGGCCGGGGAATCCCTCGCCAGCGCGGTGGTCCGCGCGGTGCGCGAGGAGACCGGGCTGGCGGTGCTCGACATCGTGCGCCACCTGGGTAGCTTCGAGTACCTCTCGGCGGCCGGAAAGCCGGTCCGCAGAGAGCATTTCGCGGTCGAGGTGGCGAGCGCGGGGCCCGTGCGGGTGACCAACTACGCCGACTACCGGTGGGTGCCGCTGGCGGGCGAGCTGCCCGTCACCCAGTCCATCCGCCGTATCCTCATGACGTACCAGGAGTAGTGCCAGTCGCACGCGCGGAGGATCACATGCTCGAGATCGACACTCGCCCAGTGGTCCTCGATCAATTCACGGTCGATGAAACCGGACGGCCAGGACACCGCCCGCGAGGCGTGGTGTACCCGGTCGACGCCGACGAGGTGGTGACCGTGGTCGAATGGGCGCGCGAGCACGCGACGCCGCTCATCGCGCGCGGCGCGGGAACCAGTCTGGAAGGGCATCTACTGGCCCGCGGTGACGAGTTGATCGTCGATCTCTCGCAGGCCGACAAGATCCTCGCCATCACCCCGGAGGACTTCACCGCCACCGTGCAGCCCGGCGTCACCCGCACGCGTTTGAATGCCGCCGCGGCCGAGTACGGGTTGCAGTTCACGGTGGATCCCGGCGCGGACGCCTCCCTCGGCGGCATGGCCGCCACCAATGCCAGCGGCACCACCACGGTGCGCTACGGCGGGATGCGCGCCAATGTGCTCGCGCTGCAGGCCGTCATGGCCGATGGCACCATCACCCGGCTGGGGCGGGCGGTGCGCAAATCCTCGAGCGGCTACGACCTCAAGGATCTGCTGATCGGTTCGGCGGGCACGCTCGGGATCATCACCGAGTTGACGGTGCGGCTGCATCCGATCCCGGAATGGATTCACTCGCTGCGCATTTCGTTCCCGACCGTCACCGACGCGGTCGACACCGCGGTCGAGGTGCTCGGGCTGGCGTTGCCGGTGAGCCGCCTCGAACTGGTGGACGCGCCGAGCATGGCGGCCATCAATGCCTTCCGCGGCACCGCCTACGCCGAATCGCCCGCCCTGTTCGTCGATATCGAATCCAGTTCGGCCGCTTCGGTCACGGCCAACGAGGCCGAGATCCAGCGCATCGCCCACGCGCACGGGGCGATCGAGGTGGCCACCGCGCGCACCCACGGGGATCGCCACGCGCTGTGGGAGGACCGCCACAACCTGTACTTCGCGGTCAAGGCGAGCAATCCCGGCCGCCGGTTCCTGATCACCGATACCGCTGTCCCCTACTCGCGCATCGCCGGGGCGGTCGACACCGCCACCCGGCTGGGCGCGGAGCTGGGCCTCAACATCACCGTCGCCGGGCACATCGGTGACGGGAACGTGCACACGATCGTCCCGTACAACGAGGATGAATACGCGGGGGCGCAAGTGTTCTCCGACCTCGTGGTGCGTCACGCCCTGGAGGTGGGCGGCACCGCCACCGGGGAGCACGGGATCGGGCTGACCAAGAAGAAGTATCTGCGCGAGGAGCACGGTTCCGGGGTGGACCTGATGATCGCCGTCAAACGCGCCCTCGACCCGCTGGGCCTGTTGAACCCCGGCAAGGTTCTCGACGTCACCGAGGACACCACCCCGTCCTGACGCCGCGAAGGATTGCGCAAGAACGGTCAAGCGATCCGGGTCCGGGGCATAGCAGACTCGTCAGCGTGACCACCGGACGTGACCGCCTGCGCGATTTCCTCGACGCCGTCCTCGACGAGGACAACGCCACCCTCGACGCGATGGCCCAGGACGTGCACTCCTCCCCGTTCCATTTCGCGCGGCAGTTCTCCCGCGACACCGGGGAGTCACCGGTCGCCATGCGGCGGCGCGTGCTGCTGGAACGGGCGGCGTGGCAGGTGAGCCGTGGGACACC
>NZ_JBSGBY010000892.1:0-2499 GCF_053601505.1 Nocardia sp. NPDC004722 | reverse complement strand
CAGACGAGGCCGGTGGAGACGCGTTCGACGACACCCCATTGCCAGATGGCGTGCGGGTCGAGGGCGCAGCGGCGGCCCAGGCGGTGGGCGCGGGTCCAGGGGCCTTCGGCCATCAACTCGAGCGGGTCCTCGCGCATGAGGACGCCGAGGTCGTATTCAGGCTCGATGAGCAGGCCGTCGGGGTCGACGAGGGTGAATCCGTCGTCGGCTTCGAGCAGGTTCCATTGGTGGACGTCGCCGTGCACGAGCATCGCGCGGGAATCGTCATGGGCGGCTGCGCGTTCCGCGGCGCAGGCCAAAGCATGCTCCACTGTTCGTGCGGCGCAAGGCCGCCCGAGCTCCTCCCACTTCGCGGCGATGAAGTCGGCCAGGCCCGTGGCCTTGTCCACGCCGGTCGGCAGTCCGCTGTCCGGCGCACGCCGCCACACCCGCATCGCGGTCGAGCACAACACCTCTTCCCGCGCTCGCTGCGACCACCCCAACTGATCCAGCGATCGCCCCAACCGCGGTAACAGCAGCGCCCCGCACTCCTCGTCCACCCGCAACGGCCGCACACACCCGTCCCCGTCGACGAGCCGCAGCACCGTGATCTCGTGCCGCTCACTGTGATCGGCCCGCGGAATCACCACCTTCACCACCGCCTGCGCCCCGTCCGCGCAAACCGCCTCGGCCACAAACGCTTCGGTCCCGGAATCGAACGCCTCACCGACGCTGATCGACCACCGCCCCTCCAGCTCCGCGATCGTCTCCGGCAACCGCTCCACCCACGCCTCGGCCCCTACCGACCGAGCCTTGGCCCGCACTACTCCGGGAATCTCCATCACACGCCGTATGGTCGCGGAACCGTAAGTCGCTGCGCCAACCAATATGAGCGGTGCCGCCCCTACATCAGCCGACGCGGCGGTAGGACTGTTGGGAGCGGCGGTCGAGGTTGGTGCCGGGCCAGGGGCGTTTGCGGAGTTGTTTGTCGACGGCGTTGATGACTTCGGGGACACCGATTTTCAGCAGGCCAGGGTCGGGGGTGGGGGCGTCGGGGTTGCCGGTTTGGCCTGCCCACAGCACGGCGTGGCGGCCCAGCAGGTGTGGGGGTGGGCCGGAGCGGGATGGGGGGTTGGGGCCGAAGAGCAGGACGGTGCGGGTGCCGAAAGCGGTTGCCAGATGGGCGACGCCGGTGTCGCCGCAGACCACGAGGGCGGCTTCGGCGACGGTGGCGGCGAGTTCGATGAGGTTCTGTTGTCCGGCGAGGACGCGGGCGGGTGAGAGGCCCGCGCGGGCGGCGACGCCGAGTGCGGTCTCGCGTTCGGATTCGTCCCCGGTGAGCACGACTTCGCGGCCTTGCACCAGCAGGTGGCGGACCACGGCGGCGAAACGGTCGGGCGGCCAGCGCCGCGCGGGCGCGCCCGCGCCGATGTGCACGAGGACGGCGTCGCGGTGGCTGGTGGCCGCGACCGGCGGGACCAGACCGAGGTTGCGCGGATCGGCGGCGATGCCGTCGAATTCGAGCAGGTGGCACCAGCGGTCGACATCGTGCATGTCCGGCTGCCAGTCGGGGCCGGGCAGATCGGGGAAGGCCTGGTTGCGGTAGGTGAGAATGTGGTCGGGCCGGGTGCGCACGAGTTCGACGATGCCCTCGGCGCCGCCGTTGAGATTGACCGCGAGCGCGGGTTTCTCGCCGTCCCAGCGCAGTCCGAGGGGATCGGTCACCGGCACCATCTCATCCACGGAGGCGATCAGGTCGACGATCGGTTTCAGGCGGTGCGAGGCGGCGAGCGCGATGTGGTCGTCGGGCCGGGCCCGGCGCAGCGCGCGTAAGGCGGGAACCGCGGTGAGCAGATCACCGAGCCCCCGTGCTCGCAGCACTAGTACAACCGCCACCTTGACTCTCCTAGCCGGCCACGCTGCCCACGACGCGAGACTCCCCACCGGACACCGCGGAGAGCCAATGAGTGAGGACTACCCGGCCTGTCGCGGAGTGAAACCAGGGGAACCGGTCGCGACGACGCGGAATCCGTTTCGTACTACCGGCTGTCGTTGTCGGCGCGTGATCGATTACCGTGTCCAGTCATGACCTTCGTCTACAACCTCGTGGTGACGGCGCACCTGCTCGGCATGGCGGCGGTGGTCGGCGGCTATGTCGCCTCCCGGCCGCGAGTGTCGGAACTCATGGTGTGGGGTGCGCGCGCACAGATCGTGACCGGTGTGGTGCTGCTGGGGATGGCCGAGTCGATCCATTCGCTGGGCAAGGACCCGAACATGGCGAAGATGATCGTGAAGCTGGTGGTGGCGGTGTTGGTCGCGGCGTTCGCCGAGATGGGTCGCGCGGACGCCAAGCGCGGCAAGGAGGTGGCGTGGATGACCGACGCCGCGGGCGGGCTGGCCATCCTCAACGTGCTGATCGCCGCCCTGTGGAAGTGAGCGGACCCGAAAACGCGCGCGTGGCAAGGCGATAGCGCACACAGAGTCGAAACACGAGGCCGCGCCCGGTGTATCACCGGGCGC
>NZ_JBSGBY010000891.1:0-2502 GCF_053601505.1 Nocardia sp. NPDC004722 | reverse complement strand
CATCGCCGCGGCGTGCTGCACCGGGATGTGAAGCCCGCCAACATCCTGCTGGAGTACGCGGACGGCGAGGAGCGGGTCTTCCTGGCGGACTTCGGCATTGCCCGGCTGCGTGACGACGCCACCAAGCTCACCCAGACTGGTTCGTTCACCGCGACGTTGGCCTTCGCCTCCCCGGAGCAGCTCTCCGGTCAGCCGCTGGACGCGCGTTCGGACCAATACTCGCTGGCCTGCACCATGTTCCGCCTGCTCACCGGTGATGTGCCGTTCAATGCCGAGCACCCGGTGGGCATCATCCACGGCCACCTGAACCAGCCGGTGCCGCCGGTCAGCACGCTGCGGCCGGGTCTGCCGCAGTCGCTGGACGCGGTGCTGGCGCGTGCGCTGGCCAAACACCCTGAGGGCCGGTTCGATTCGTGCGCGGACTTCGCGAACGCCGCCCGGCAGGCGCTGGAGCATCCGGCGGCCACCACCCGGGTGGTGCCGCATTCGCCGTTCGCCCCAACGCCTTCCGTGCCGTCGCGGCCCTCCGCGCCGGTGGCGACCGCCGTCGCACCGCTGGCCACGCCCCCGAACACGAGACCGGGCACCGCCGCCTACACCCGGCAGGCTCCGGCGCAGGCCCCGAGCGTCCCGCGTTCGGCCCGCCCGGTCCCGCCGCCGCCCCCGCGCAAGAAGAAGAAGCGGCTGCGCGGCTGCCTGCTGACCGTGGTCGCCCTCATGGTGCTGTCGCTGGCGGCGGTCGCCGCGATCGTGTCCGTGCTCGACGAGAACAGCCGCTCGCACACCCCGGCCACCACCGCCGAACCCCCGCCGCCCACCGACGATCCCGAGCCCACGGTGACCGAGACCACCGATCCCGCGGCCGGTCTGCCCGAGCATTCCGGGGCCGACGCGGCGGTGCTCAGCGAGCGTTTCCCGCAGATGCTGCCGTCCTCGGATCCCACCTCGGACTCGAACGCGGGGACCGGCTATCAGGGCGCGGCCTGCACCACCTACCAGCATTCCTCGCCCCCGCCCGACACCGGCGCGGGCGACCCGGACCTGGGCAATTGGACCGTGGCCTGGGATTGCGCGGGCAGCGTGGGCCATCCGGCCTTCCGCTTCGTCATGTATCGCTCGGCGGCCGACGCCGACGAGGCGATCAACGCGCTCAACGGCACCCGCTCGGAGGTCCGGGCGCACGGCAACCGGTATACGAACTATCAGCTCAGCGGCAGCCAGCTGCTGCGGCCGCGGCTGGTGACCGAGTTCCATCCCGGGCAGGACGCCAAGGACAAGCAGAGCAAGCACGCCTTCGTGATGTACAGCACGGCCCTGCTCACCACCGATGATCAACTGTTGCAGTGGTGGAAGGCCGCCCCCATCAATTAGGGCTGGCAGCGGCCGGAATTCATGTGGAGTCTGTGAGGACGCACCCATCCGGGGGATCCCGGATGGCGTCCGTCCGCGAACCTCGACACACTGGACATCATGACTTCGAACGTCTCGGATCCCGTCACCCTCGAACCGGGTGCGGCCGCCGTCGCCGCTCGTGCGACAGACCTGGTGAAGCTCTACGGATCGGGCGATATGCAGGTCCGCGCGCTGGACGGGGTGACGGCCGAGTTCGCGAAGGGCGAGTTCACGGCGATCATGGGTCCCTCGGGCTCCGGCAAGTCGACGCTCATGCACTGCCTGGCCGGGCTGGATTCCGCCACCGCCGGCACCGTGCACATCGGTGAGACGGATCTCACCCGGCTCTCCGACAAGCAGATGACCGCGCTGCGTCGCGACCGCATCGGCTTCGTCTTCCAGGCGTTCAATCTGGTTCCCACGCTGACCGCGCTGGAGAACATCACGCTGCCGCTGGACATCGCGGGCCGCAAGCCCGACGAGGAGTGGCTGTCCACGGTGACCAAGCGGCTGGGCCTCACCGACCGCCTCACCCACCGGCCCAGCGAGCTGTCGGGCGGTCAGCAGCAGCGCGTGGCGTGTGCCCGCGCGCTGGCGGGCAAGCCGGACATCATCTTCGGTGACGAGCCGACCGGCAACCTGGACTCGCATTCCTCCGGCGAGGTGCTCAGCATCCTTCGCGCCGCGGTCAACGAATTCGGTCAGACGGTGGTGATCGTGACGCACGATCCGCGCGCGGCCTCCTACGCCGACCGGGTGGTGTTCCTCGCCGACGGCCAGATCGTCGATGAATTGCGGGAGCCGACAGCGGAATCCGTGCTCGACAAGATGAAGTCGCTGGAGACGCTCTGATGGCTGCGAATCCGATGCGCAAGGTCGCCTTGCGCAATCTCGCCGCGCACAAGGTCCGGTTGTTCCTGACCGTGCTGTCGGTGGTGCTGGGCACCGCGTTCGTCGCGGGCACCTACATGTTCACCGACACCCTGCAGCGCGCGTTCGACGATATCTTCGCCGGTCAGGCGGCCGGGGTGGATGTGCGGGTGCAGCCCAAAGAGGGCCAGTCCCTGGACAATCCGTATCAGCAGTCGGTGGGCATCCCGTACGCGGACG
>NZ_JBSGBY010000890.1:0-2507 GCF_053601505.1 Nocardia sp. NPDC004722 | reverse complement strand
CAATTACGGCGTCCAATCCAGCGGGCAGGTCAGGGCGTAGGTCGAGGGGGCGTGGGGGCTGGTCGGCCAGATGTGCTCCGATCAGGGCGGCTTGGTCGCTGCGGACGAAAGGTAGTTTTCCGGTGAGCATTTCGTAGAAGGTGCAGCCGAGGGAGTACACGTCGGCGCGGTGGTCGGTGGGGATCTGGTTGCCGAAGCGTTCGGGTGCGGTGTAGGCGAAGGTGGCGGTGACTGAGAAGGTGGCAGTGTCGTCAAGGGTTCGGGCGATGCCGAAGTCGGTGAGTAGTGCGCGCTCGCCGTGGCGGGGATCGTGCTCGATCAGCAGGTTGGCGGGTTTGACGTCGCGGTGCAGCACACCTCGTTCATGTGCGAAGTCGAGGGCGTGCGCCGCGTCGGTGATCAACCGGACAGCTTGATCGACGGGTAATCCCCGGGGTGTCGAGGTGAGCAGGGCGGCGACGTCGCCGCCCTCGATCAGTCGCATGGCCAGCCATAGCACGTCATCTGCATCACCGCTCCAGTCGAGGACGGAAACGATGTTCGGATGCTCGAGTTCGGCCGAGAGAGCAGCTTCCCGTGCGAACGCGGTCCGCGATCTCGGTGTCAGCGCGAACGCGTCGTTGAGCGCTTTCAGCGCCACCATCCGGTTCAGTCGCGGATGCCGCGCCCGGTAGACCACACCCATTCCACCGGCACCGACGACGCCCTCGATCACGTAGCCGGCGAACTCAGCCCCTACCTGTAACACCACCGAACAGATCTCCCATGTCGAACCCACTACACCTGGTGAAAGCTGTTGTGAATCAACCGAACCGATGGCGAGAGCGCGAATCGATCCGATGGCCGGAACGCCAGGGCCTGGCCGCGCCCGATGTCCACCACCGAAACCACACTGAAGGCTGCGTCAACAGTTGAGGCAGCAGGGGCAGCGGGTCGAAGTAGTTCACTCGTTCGGTCGCTTTACCATCCGCCAGGGTGAAGCGGTCGACGTTGGGCCATTCGAGAACCTGGCGACCGGCGCGAGCGTGCAGCCGGAATTCGATGAACAGCAACTGGTCGTCGCCGTGCCATCGGTCGACGGCGGCCCGCAGGTCAGGCAGAAACGTCCAGATTCGCCGGAACTCTTCCTGTGCCGCCGCGATGCCGCGCATCGGGCGAGACAGCGGCTGAATGAGCACCGCGTCGGGATCCAGTAATTCGGGCAGCCGTTGCGGTGACGGGTCACGCCAGAAGTCGGCGAATCGCGCGACGAACTCGGCAGCGTCGGACATATCTAACACTCCTGGGAGATCGTGCCGCTCGTCTCGGTCGGTGGTCTAACGCCGCCCGTCGGCCTGATGGCCGTCGAGGTCGGCCTGCTGCAAGTCCTCGAGCCGTACCTGCGGGGCCACTGTTCTGACGTAGGCGAACAACTCCGTCGGCGCGGGGTGATAGTTGTGCGGATAGAACTGCTGGACCGGTTCGCCTCGGCTCGCGATGGACACCTGCAGCAACGGCCGATAGGTGATCGATTTGCCACCGGCGGACTTCGTCGTGAGTTGGTGGGTGCGAACAGACATCGCCACGATGCTCGACCAGGGGTGCTTCTCCACGTTGCCGAGCTCGAGTCGGAGTCTGCGGGTCAGCGTCAGCCCGGCCGCGTCGGCGATGAGCGTGGGTTTGCTCAGCGCGCGGTATTCCATTCGAATCGCCCACAGCATCACCAACAACGGAACGGCCAGGATGACGCTGAGCGTGACGTAGCCACCATCTGGATGCACGATACCGAACAGAACCGCCAAACCCAGTGCGGCCACAATGATCCAGAACCTGGTGATCCGGCGCTTCACCGCGTCGGTCATTTGGCCGGTGACACGTACACCGGCGAAAACGTTATTGTGTTGCGGTACAGGGTGATTCAATGCCCTTGCTCCGGATTCGAGACGAGGCAGCCGCCGAACCGCATCGGTGGCCGCTCACTGGCTGCAGATCTTGACGTAGTCGAGGCCGGGGCCGGTTCGCGACCACAGCGTTTCAACGCGCGAGGTTGCGCATCGGTATCGGTCGAGTGGTTCACAGCTCACCCCGCGCTACGTTGCCAGGTCACCGCGCCATGCCTATTCGACGCATCGGCCTGTGCCGCGGGCAGAGGCGGGACGATCGTGGTCGCGGGCACGGCCACCAGATCGGCGTGAACAGCATTCACGAATCCCCCCTCCCCCCGCAAGCCACGAACGTACTTGTCGCCCAAGCGGTTCGACCAGCAACGTTCAGCATACACTATGAATATAGTGCAGGGACATTAAATGCAGTGCCCAGTCCGGCTTCGGGCCCCGCCAGCTTCTCCGGCAGGGCTCTTGCACTGGGCAGCACATGTCCTCGGTTCGGGACGCGGGATGGCTTGGCCGCTAACGCGTTCCGCGCCGCGCATGTCGTTCAGTCCCACTCGCGTCGGTGGGGATTGGTTTGGCGATTCGACAATGACGAACAGCTCCTGCCCGTCCTGGTACGCCGTCACCGTGCGGTTG
>NZ_JBSGBY010000889.1:0-2519 GCF_053601505.1 Nocardia sp. NPDC004722 | reverse complement strand
CGCGCCCGGTCGGCCTCCCCGAGCGCCCGGTAGGCGTCGCCGAGATCGGCCAGCACGGTGGCCAATTCGAGTTCGTCGCCGCCGGTGCGGGCCAGCGCCGCCGCCCGCCGCAGCAGGGTCACGCGGCGCAGCGGGTCGCTGGTGGCCGCCAGCAGTCGCAGCGACACCCCGCCGGTGTGATGGACCTCGGCCCCGCCGATGGCGTCCAGGTGCCGGGTCGCGAAATTCTGGGCCTGCCAGTGCTGTCCGGCGCGCAGGCTGGCCGTGGCCAGGTCGTTGCGCCAGGGCGCGAGCCAGGGGAAGTCCATCCCCCACTCGTCCATGAGCCGCCCGCAGCGCCGGAAGTGCCGCAGCGCCTCCTCGGTCCGCCCGGTGGCCAGGCAGTGTTCGCCGTGAGCGCGCAGATAGCCCAGCGCGAAACGGGATTCGAACAACGCGCGCGGCACCGGCCGCTCGAGCTGCGCGGCGGCCTCGGTGTGACGGCCCTGGGCGGTGCGCGCCCGCACCAGCACCGCGATCGGCCGCCCCAGCCACACCCCGAGCTGCTCGGCGGGCAGCAGATTCAACGCGACCGTCGCATGCCCGGCGGCCTCCTCCAGATTCCCCTTGCGCAGCAGCGTTTCCGCCCGCGCCGAAGCGAACAGCGCCTGCCAGGTCGGTGCACGCCGCGCGGTCGCCTCCGCCAGCAGCGCGGTACACCAGGCATCAGCCGCGTCGAGGCGGTCGGTATGCAACAGGCAGTCCACCGCCGCCACCAGCACCTCGACGGTGGCCGGGGTGAGCCGATGCTGGGCCAGAATGCGTTGCGCGGCAGTGGCAGTCGCGGCCGCCGGCCGTTGCTCGCACAAACCACGCAGCAACGCCGCGGCCTGCCGATGCGGTGAATCACGTTCCAGCAGCGCCGAATCCCGGCCGGGCGGTGCCGAATCCCGTCCACCGAACACCGAACCCGGCCCGGGCGGTGCCGAATCCCGACCCGATGGCGGCGATCCTCGGCCCGGCCGTTCCGAATCCCGTCCCGGCCGCGGTGAGCCCCGGCCTGGCAAGGTCGAGCCCCGGTCCCGCAGCACTGGATCCCGGCCAGGCGGTTCCGAACTCCTGCCCGGCAGCCCCTGATCCCGGCCCGGCACTTCCGAATTCCGCCCCGTCCGGGTCGAATCATGGCCCGGCAGTTGCGGATCCTGGCTCGGCGGGGGCGGATCGGGCTCGGTCCAGGGGTGTCGTTGCGCGGTGACCGGGTGGGTGTAGCGCAGCCAGGCGCCCAGGAAGTCGAGGCGGTCGGCGCCTGCGCCGTCGGGGGCGCGGCGTAGCCGCAGCAGCGCGTGGTCGGCGTGTAGGACGTAGCCGTGCCAGAGCATTTGCAGCACCGTCATGGGCAGGTCGGCGGCGGGGACGCGGCCGGTGCGCAGTGCCGCCTTGAGGCGGCCGAAGTTGCGGGTGCGGCTGGACGGGTTGAGCCGCCATTCCACCCCGACCAGGCGGGTCGCGATGGCCGCCCGCTCGTCGGCGCGGCGGCTGGCCCGATAGGCCAGCTCCAGATGTGCTGCGGCACTGTCGAGTTCGTCCGCGTCATAGGCGTCGTCGGCGACTTCGAGCAGCACCTGTGCCGCCCAGGAGCCGCGTGCGTCGCCCGCCGCGACCAGATGCTCGGCCACCACGTCGGCGGGCAGGCCCGCGCGGCACAGCAGCTCGGCCGCGGCGGCGTGCAGGGCCCGCCGCTGATCGGGCGGCAGTTCCCGCAGCACCCGCGCGGCCATCTCCGGGTGCGCGCGGCACTGCCCGACGATCAGTCCGGCGTTCGCCAATTCCGTGACCACCGTGCGGATTTCGGCGATATCGGCCTCCAGCAGCGTCGCCACCCGATCGAGCTCGGCGGCGTTGCCCAGCACCGCCACCGCCCGCGCGACCCGTAGTCGCGCCGCGTCCGGCGTGACGGCCGGACAGTGCATCTTCCCGCCGGCCCCCACCGGCATCTCCCCTCGGCCTCGAGCGACCGACCGCGCCATCTGACGTCCCTTCACCGATCGGATGCGCCCGGCTGAGCGACATGGCACGGCGAGCTTCGGTGTGCGGGAGCGGCATCATTGCAGCGAGGGCGCGTACGGCGCCCAGGATCAGCCGGGGCACAACGGTTCCGGTGGCCCGGTCGGGCGAGCGCTGCCCGCCGGGGCGAATTCACCGGATGAAATCTACTGCCAAACAGTCTATTTCAGATTTACCTGCGACATGGTGTCAGCGGAGACCAGCGCCTGCGGGCGATAGACCAGCGCGGCCGCGGAATTCTCGTCGGCCGCCAGGAACACCACCGCGCGCGCCTCGTCGAGCATGCCCTGTCCGGCCGCGCTCAGGTAGGCGTGCACCGGGCCCGCCGAGTACGGGTCGCCCAGGAACGGGTCGATGCCCGCGACCGCCGACGAGGGCAGACCGACCCGGTAGGCCACCCGCTCGCGGAAGCCGGGTATGGGGGCGGGCGCGAGCAATACCGCTGCTCCGGTGGCGAATTCGCCGGGATCGAGCCG
>NZ_JBSGBY010000888.1:0-2522 GCF_053601505.1 Nocardia sp. NPDC004722 | reverse complement strand
CCCTGGACGGCACCCAGACCTTCGACATCGAGGGCATCACCAAGCTGAACGTGGGTGTGACACCGAAGACCATGAAGGTGACCGCCACCAAGGAGAACGGCGAGAAGGTCGTCTTCGACGCGGTCGTCCGCATCGACACCCCCGGTGAGGCGGACTACTACCGCAACGGCGGCATCCTGCAGTACGTGCTGCGCAACATGATTCGCGGCTAGTCACCGCGATATCGCCTCGGTCTTCGAAGGGCTGTTTCGAGGCCGAGTCGTGGTGGTGAGCGACGGTTCGCCCGTCGCTCACCACGCGGCCCCGTCCGGGCCGCTTCGCTCGTCGCTCGTGCGGGTTCTCCGATTTGGTCGCAAGATCGATAAGGAGAACCCGCACAACACGTTTCGGAGGAGTCCAGTGCCCAAGGTCAGTGACGACCACCTCGCCGCCCGGCGCAGCCAGATTCTCGACGGAGCGCGTAGCTGCTTCGCGGAGTTCGGCTACGAGGGCGCGACCGTGCGTCGCCTCGAAGAAGCCACCGGCCTGTCACGGGGCGCCATCTTCCACCACTTCCGCGACAAGGACGCGTTGTTCCTGGCGCTGGCCCAGGAGGACGCGGGCCGCATGGCCGAAGTCGCCGCCACCCAGGGCCTCATCCAGGTCATGCGTGACATGCTCGCCCGCCCAGAGGATTTCGACTGGCTGGGCACCCGCCTCGAGATCGCCCGCCGCCTGCGCAACGACCCGGAGTTCCGCACCAACTGGGAAGAACGCTCCACCGAGCTCACCGCGGCCACGGTGGCCCGCCTGGAACGCCGCAAGGCCGCCGGCGCGCTGCGCGACGATGTCCCCACCGAGGTCATCCTCGGCTACCTCGACCTCGTCCTCGACGGCCTCATCGCCCGCATCGCCTCCGGCCACGCCAACGACAACCTCGAATCGGTGCTGGATCTGGTGGAAGCCTCGGTCCGCCGCAAGCAGTGAGGATCCGCCACCCGCGCCTTCAGTTCCGGGTGGCCCCAACCCTTTCCGCGAGTTCGGGTGCGAGCGGATACACCCGCTCGGGCGGGAGCAGATCGCGCACCCGGTCCGCCCGGCCCGCGCGCAGGTGGGCGGACATCTTGTGCACCGCAGGTGTCAGATCTCGGATCTCGACGGTCCAGTCGTTGACGTACTGCTCGATGATGTGCCGTGACAGCCCGACCTGAATGCTGCGGTGGTCGAGCTTCGCTCCCCGCAGCGAGTATTCCGGATCCCATTGCACGTGTACGACGGCGTGCCGGAACAGCCTGCGCCACTCCTCGTTTCCGGTGTACACGCGGCGTTCGGGACTGGTGAGCGCCGCCTGCCCCAACGCCTCCTCCCACCCCGCCCGCGTGATCCGCACGGCCAGGATGCGCTCCTGCCCGGGCTTGCGCGCCCAGTTGCTGCGCTGCATCAACCACCGGAACGAGGGCTTGATCCAGGTCATGCGGCCGGTCGAGAACGGCGGCAGAAACCGTTGCGCCGCTACCGCGACGTCGGCGATGGCCGCCGCGTATGCCTGATAGACCACGATGGTGTCGCGGTCGTAGTCGGCCCTGATCTCGAAATTGCCCGTCACAGGCGGGCACGGTATCGGCACCCCGGCCGTGTCCACCAGCCAATTTCGGACCCCGTGACATTACGGATTCGGCAGGCGCAGCGCGTCATTCAACCGGAACGCGCCGCGCCGACCGTGGAATGCGGTCATGACGAGCGCCCCTGCGCCGAGGGCGAAGGCACCCGGCCAAGGGTGATCGGAGAGTTGCGCGGCGGTGGCGAGAAGCGCCGCGAGGATCAGGCCGAGCCAACCTGCGAGCGCGTTGCGGAGCGGCGAGTTGCCCAGGACATTCGGGAACTCCTCGCCGAGTAGACCTTTGATGAAATGCGGCAGGGCGTTGGTGCCCATGATGCCTGCGAGAGTGGCGAATACGAGTGTGGACCACATGGGGACCCTCTTCGGTTTCAGTCAACAGCGGTAGACCGAAAGTACCCGCGCGGGACGGCTTCGGTCAACGGCCGTAGACTGAATCGATGGATCCAGCCACCAACCGCGCTCGGCAACGACGGAATACCGAGGCCCGGATTCTGGCGGCGGCAGAACGGCTCTTTGCCGAGTCCGGGTACGACCGCACCACGATTCGGGCGATCGCCGCCGCGGCGGACACCGATCCGGGGCTGGTGATGCGGTATTTCGGGTCCAAGGAGGAACTTTTCGCACGGGCCGCGACGGTCGGGGCCGGGGAGCCGATCGCAGGCACCCCCGCCCAGGCCGCCGAACTGTTGCTCGCGGCACTGCAAGCCAAGCTCGAGGACCAGCCGGTGAACGCGCTCGCCGCCATTCGATCGATGCTGACGCACGCCGATGCCGCCGAGGCGGTGCGTGCCGCCATGGCCGAGCAGCAGCGGCACGCCGCGGGACATCTGGCGGCCGACGAGGCCGAGTTGCGGGCCGGACTGCTCGGCGCGGTCACCCTCGGCGTGGTGATCGGCCGCCATCTGCTGCAGCTGGACGGGCT
>NZ_JBSGBY010000887.1:0-2534 GCF_053601505.1 Nocardia sp. NPDC004722 | reverse complement strand
CGCCACGGTGCTCCGGGAGATGGCGGGCCTCGGCCTCGCCGCCACCGAGTTCGGGCCACCGGGCTACCTACCCGACGATCCGGTCGAGCTCTCGAAATGCCTGAGCGACCACGGAATTGCGCCGGTCGGCGGCTTCCTGGCGCTGGCTTTGCACCGGGAACCCGGTCGGGCCCTGGCCGCCGCCCGCGAGCAGGCCGCCCTCTTCGCCGCGGCCGGTGCGGAGATCCTCGTGCTGGCCGCCGCCACCGGCAGCGACGGGTACGACACCCGCATCCCGCTCGACGACCACGAATGGCGCACGCTGATCGACACCGCCGCCACCGTCGCCGATATCGCGGCCGAGCACGGCCTGCGGGTCGCCCTGCACCCGCATGTCGGCACCCATGTCGAGACCGCCGAGGAGGTGGATCGCTTCCTCGCCGATTCCGAACTGGATCTGTGCCTGGACACCGGGCACCTGCTCATCGGCGGCACCGACCCGGTCGAGCTGGCCCGCCGCCACGCCGGGCGCATCGGCCACATCCACCTCAAGGATGTGCGCGAGTCGCTCGCGGCCGAAGTACGCGGCGGCAGCATCGAATACAGCGAGGCGGTGCGACGCGGGCTCTACGTCCCGCTGGGCTCCGGCGATGTCGATATCGCCGCCTTGGTCCGCGCGGTGCACGCCGCCGGCTACCGCGGCTGGTATGTGATCGAGCAGGACACCGCGCTGGATTCCGGCGACACCGCCGAGGCTCCGACGCGTGATGCTCGAGAAAGTCTGCGACACCTGGCCGAGATCGGCGCGAGTCTCGCCGCGGCTCGGATTTAGTGGGGAGGTGAAGACGACGATGTCCGCGAATCCCCTCTCGCGCGGGTGGCCGCAAGCCCGGCCGCGCCCGTCCGCGAATCCTCAACCGCGCCGGTCGATGAACTCTCGCCTGCGCCGGTCGGCGAATCCTCGCCGCAGCTGGCTGCGGCTGTCGCCCTGGCTCGCCGCGGCGGCCGTGCTCGCCGCCTGTAGCGGCCCGGGCGCCGATGTCACCAGTCCCACCCAGGCTCCGGCGGCGGTGGGCTCCTTGAAGTCGGTGGCCGTGGTGACGCACGGCTCGCCCGGTGACGCCTTCTGGAACGTGGTGAAGAACGGTGCGGAGGCCGCCGGGAAAGACCTCGGCGTTCGAGTCGAGTACAACTCCTCGGGCGATCCGACCCAGCAGGCCAAGCTCATCGACAATGCCGTGGCCCAGGGCGTGGACGGGCTGGTGGTGTCCATGGCCAATCCCGACGCGTTGCAACCCTCGGTCGAAAAGGCCGTCGCCGCGGGCATTCCCGTGGTGACCATCAACTCCGGCGAGGACGAGAGCGTGAAATTCGGCGCGATCGGCCACGTCGGCCAGAGTGAGCGCATGGCCGGTGAATCCGCCGGTAAACGGCTCGCCGACGCCGGAAAACACAAGATGCTGTGCGTCATTCACGAGGCGGGCAATGTGGGCGCGAACGAGCGCTGCGCCGGTGCGACCCAGGGCTTCGGCACCGCGACCACCCTTCAGGTCGACATCAACAATCCCACCGACGTGCAGTCCCGCATCAAGGGCGCGCTGGAGGCCGATCGTTCCATCGACGCCGTGCTGACCCTGAATTCGCAGATCGCGGCCCGTGCGGTGGACGCGGTGAAGGAGTCCGCCTCGAAGGCCACCATCGCCACCTTCGACCTGAATTCCGATGTGGTGAGCGCGATCCGGGCGGGAACCCTGTTGTTCGCGGTGGATCAGCAGCAGTACGAGCAGGGCTATCTGCCGGTCGTCATGTTGAAGCTCTACAAGTCGAACCTCAACACGGTGGGCGGCGGCCATCCGGTGCAGACCGGCCCGGCGTTCGTGGACAAGTCCAATGTCGATGCCGTCGCCGCACTCGTCGGCCAGGGCACACGGTGAGCGGGCCGGGAGTGAATGAAATGACTGCTACGACAACGACCGAACCCGCGGTGACCCCGCCGCCGGATCGGCTGGCCATTCTCAACCGGCTCGTCGCCCGCCCCGAGGTGGGCGCGCTGCTGGGCGCGGTGGTGGTGTTCGTGTTCTTCACCGTCATCACCACGAAATTCGTGAAGCCACTGGGCATTTCGACCTGGTTGGACGACGCCTCGACGCTGGGTATCATGGCGGTCGCCGTCGCCCTGCTCATGATCGGCGGCGAATTCGATCTCTCCACCGGTGTGATGACCGCCTCCACCGCGCTGATCACCGGCCTGCTGGCGGTGCACGCGGGCTGGAATGTGTGGCTGGGACTGGCGGTTTCGCTGGTCTTCGCGCTCACCGTGGGTGCGCTCAACGGCTGGGTGGTGATGCGCACCGGCCTGCCGAGCTTCATCGTCACCCTGGGTACCTTCCTGGCCTTGCAGGGCCTCAATCTCGGTGTGACACGCTGGGCCACCGGCACCGTGCAGGTGTCGGGGGTGCGCTCAGCCGACGGATATCAGTCCGCCGGTTGGGTTTTCGCCTCCACCACCAAGATCGGCAGTGCGAGCATCCAGGCGTCGGTGGTGTGGTGGATCG
>NZ_JBSGBY010000886.1:0-2535 GCF_053601505.1 Nocardia sp. NPDC004722 | reverse complement strand
CTGTCACCAAAGGAGTCTCGAGTGTCAAAAACCGATGCCAGAACCAAGTTCCGTGTCATCGACGCCCAGGCCGATGCCCGGGGCGGGAGGCGTGGTGGTGGCGGGGTCGGCGGAGGCCGACGACGCACACAGCGCAACGGCGGCCGCGGCGAGCGCGGCAGCCGTGAATGTCCTTGCCGACATTGTGAATTCGCTTCCAGAAGTTCTTGTTCGACTCCTGTCCGTCGAATGGACCGCGCGGTGTGTTACCTCGTATCGGCCTGGATTCCGAAAGTTAGCGGCTGTGCCGGAGCATTCAAGACTGGACGTTTGCACAACTCCCTAACGGGCGAGCCCCCGATCCCCTAATTCGCTCCACTCGCCACCGTGGCGGCCGCCCAGGTGAATCCGTCCGGATCGGTGAATCCCGCGGCGCCGCCGCCGATGACCAGGCGGTGCGAGCCGTCGCCGTCCGAGGGCACGCCCGCGTCCTTGGCCAGCGCGCGCCGCTTGTAGAGCGCCAGCTTCACCGGGCCGGACGCCTCGAACTCGACATACATGGGCCCGAAACTCTTACCCACGCTCAGCCCGTGCTCGACGTAGAAGCGTTTGCTCGCGCCCACATTCGCGACTCCGAGCAGCAGCACCAGGGAGTCGAACCGCTTGACCGCCGGGCCGCTGTCCTTCTTCGCGGAGGTCGCCACCTTCCAGATCGCGCCGTCGGGCGCCTGCACGACACCGCCGTACCCCCACATCGACTTGGCCGCCGGTTTGAGCGAGGTCGCACCGGCGGCCAGCGCCGCGTCGAGATAGGCGTCGGCATCGGCGGGCTGGGCCACCACCAGCGAGAGGGTGAAGCCGCGGAATCCGGTGCTGGGCTCCTGCGCGGCCCGCAACCGCAGGCGGTCGTCGAGGCCGAAGGCGGTCGCATAGAAGTCGGCGGCGGCCTGCGCGTCGGCGACATCGAGAGTGATGTTTTCAATGGAAGTCATGTCCGCAACGCTAAGTCGACCCCACTGACCAGCGCTTCTCGATTCCTGATCAGTTCGCGGCGCCGGGCCTCACGCGGCGGTGCCGGGACTCACACCGTGGTGTGGAACTCCTCGACC
Organism: Nocardia sp. NPDC004722; assembly: GCF_053601505.1. Classification (NCBI taxonomy): domain Bacteria; kingdom Bacillati; phylum Actinomycetota; class Actinomycetes; order Mycobacteriales; family Nocardiaceae; genus Nocardia; species Nocardia sp. NPDC004722. Next base: position 1,447 of record NZ_JBSGBY010000886.1, on the reverse strand, counting down.
GCGCGCACCGCCTCGGGCAGTTCGATGTGATCCTCCGGGTAGGCCCCGAGATGCCCGCCCGCCGGCAGCACGGTGGCCACCGCGCCCAGTTCGCGGACGAAGATCCCGACATGCTCGAGCGGCTCGGGGGCGTTGACCGGATCGTCGATGGCCTGCAGCACCCGGAACCCGTTGGCGGCGGCCCGGATTCGCGGCCAGTCGAAACCACCCGCGAAGAAGGAGGCGAGCAGGTCGTAGCCGACCTCGTGCGCCGACGCGGACACCAGCACCACGCCCGCGAAGACCCCGGCCTCGGGATCGTGGGACTCGAGCAGGCGCAGCACGTTCACCGCGCCGATGCTGTGGCCGACCAGGATGGTGTCCTCGGGTTTGCCGGATGCCGCCGCGGCGAGCGCGGTGCGCCACGGCTCCCGCTCGGGGGCGTCGGTGCCGGGCAGGTTGGGGATGACCACGTCGTGGCCGAGGCGGGTCAGTTCGGCGCGGAACGTAGGAAACCAGACGCTGTCCTCCCGGGCCTGCAAGCCGTGCGACACCACGATATTGCTCATCAAACAACTCCTAGATCGACTGTGGGGAAACCGAACGTGGCATGCGCGCCTGTCATTCCCCTGGCAGCGCCGCGGAGTCCCCAACCACGGAAGCCGGATACCCCCGAGGGGTTCCGAGCCGGGTGGCGACTATGCTGGCGTCCGTGGCCGACCAGCACGTTTCCCGACGAGCGACCGGAGCAATCCGGTGGCTGGGTGTGCTGGCCCTGCTACTGGGCATCGCCGCCATGCACGCGGGCGTGTTCTCGGTGGCAACGGCGACGACCCATGACACGGCGACGGCCGCGACCCACGACATGCCGATAGCCGCGACCCACGACACAGCAACGGCGGCGACATACGTTGAGCCGACGGCGACCGCGCCCGATATGACCGAATCGCCGACAATGCCCGATACGGCTGGGGCAGCGGCCGAGCGCGCGTTGCAGACGGTCGGCCACTCCCTTGCGGTCCTGTCCGCCCTCGCTATGGACAGCCATCCCGCCCCGATCCATGTGCAGCACGCGTGTGAGGTCTTCGTTCTCGCGGCCGCCACCTTGCTACTCGGCCTGGTCCTGCTCGGGTGGGTCAGCCGCGCACCGGAATCCGATCGGCTGGGCGCGGGTTCCGGGCGAGCGCATCGGGAGCGGCCGCCGCCCTGGACGGTCCCGTCCCTGACCCAGTTGTCGATTCTCCGCATCTGATGGATATGCGCGCCAACGCGATTCGTACATCGCGCTGGGGCTCCGCTGTGCCCGTGGGCCGAAGGTTTCGGCGACACGGCTCTCGATCCCTCTCGAATCCAGGAGATTTCGCATGTCCTCGAACGGTTTTCGCACGCCCCTGACCCGCCGCGGGCTCTTGGCGATGGGTACCGGCCTGGCCTCGGCCGCCGCGCTGTCCGCGTGCACGAAGAATGC
>NZ_JBSGBY010000885.1:0-2547 GCF_053601505.1 Nocardia sp. NPDC004722 | reverse complement strand
GAGGCCCTGCTGGCCCGGGTGCGCGCGGCGGCCGAAACCGCCGGGCTGTTCGAGGAACTCGGCACCGACTGGCTGCTGCTGGACACCGAGCTGCTGCCGTGGTCGGCCAAGGCGATGGGCCTGCTGCGCAGCCAGTACGCGGCGGTCGGCACGGCGGCGCGCGCCTCGCTCGCGGCCGCCACCGACGTCCTGGCCGTCGCGGCCGAAAGGGGTTTGGACGTAGGCGATCTCGCGACGCGCACGCAGGCGCGCCGCGCGGACGCCGACGCCTTCACCACCGCCTACGGCCACTACTGCTGGCCCACCGACGGTCTCGACGGCGTACGCCTGGCCCCCTTCCAGCTGCTGGCCGCCTCCGGAGCGAATCTCGCCGGGCGCGACCACAACTGGCACCTGGCCCAGATCGACCGCCTGGTCACCGCCGACCCGGAGTTCTTCACCGCCACCGACCGCCGCGTGGTCGACCTCGCCTCCCCGGAGGCCGAGGCCGAGGCGACGGCCTGGTGGACCGCCCTCACCGCGGCAGGCGGCGAGGGCATGGTGGTCAAGCCGCTGGGCTCCCTGGTGACAGGCAGCGGCACCCGCAGCGGCCGCCCGGTCCAGCCAGGCGTGAAATGCCGTGGCCCGGAATACCTCCGGATCATCTACGGCCCGGAGTACCTGCGCCCCGACCAGCTGCAGCGGTTGCGTTCCCGCAACCTCGGCGGCAAACGTTCGATGGCGTTGCGCGAATACGCCCTGGGCCTGGAGGCCCTGGACCGCTTCGTGACTCGCGAACCGCTGTGGCGAGTCCACGAAGCAGTCTTTGCCATCCTGGCGCTGGAGACGGAGCCGGTCGACCCCCGACTGTGAGGTGGACGTCGCGGCACGAACGTTTCAGGCCGGGGTGATGGCCAGGTGGTCGCGGAGGCGAGCCAGGTAGGGGCGCTGGCCCTTGCCGAGTTTCTCCTCCGCGGTCTCCAGGTCGAACCACTCGGCACGGTCGATTTCCGGGAATTCGGCCAGGCGGCCGGAGCGGGGCGGCCATTCCATTTCGAAGGTGCCGGGGACGATCTGGGCCGGGTCGAGGTCGGCTTCGACCGCCCAGACGGTGAGTTGTTTCTTGCCGCGGCCGCTGCCGTATTCGACGTCGCCGAGGGGGATCCACTCCCCCTCGGGGACGGGCAGGCCGAGTTCCTCGCCGAATTCGCGGCGGGCGGCGGCGGGGGCCTCCTCGTCGGCGGGATCGTATTCGCCCTTGGGGATGGACCAGGCGGAGGCGTCCTTCTTGGCCCACAGCGGGCCGCCCATATGTCCGAGGAGCACTTCGACGCGGTCGGTCCGGCGGAAGAGCAGGACTCCGGCGCTGAATCTGAGACTCATGGGAAGGAGTTTGCCGAATCGGCGGGCGCGCACGCACCCCGGGCGCTAGTGTCGGCGACACCGTGGCAATCCGGACGTCCAGGATAATCGCCCGATAACGGATGAATAGTTCCCGTCGGACATCTTGCTGCCGAAACCTATTCGGCACCTGTACCTTCCATTACGCTCCAGGCTTTGGACCAGCACCACACCTGATGATGGATTGGATAGCGCATGGAGTTCCGCACCGCCTCCGCGGCTGCCACCCTGGTGATCGGCGCACTCATCACCCCGGCCACCCTATGGCCGGGCGCGGCTCCGGCGAACGCCCAGCCCGCCGTCACCTCTCCGGACGCGCCGCACCTCACCTACTCGACCAAGATGGTGGACAAATCCATCGTCACCACGCTGCGCGGCGGCACCTTCGAACTGACACGGCAGCCCGCCCAGCCCGACGGCGATCCGGCCCAGCCTGTGGACGTGGTGAACGTGAAGGACGGCGACGGCAAGGTCCTGCTCACCCTGCCGCTGCAATTCCACCTCGGCCCCATCGATATTCCGGTCAAGCCGGAGCTGCAGGAGAACAACACCATCCTGGCGCTCACCCCGGACAAGCCGTCGGGCCTGTCGCTCACTCAGCCGCTGGCCGTGAAACCCGTTGCCTCCCAGGCGGAGAACGACCGCGCACTGGGTAGTTTCGCCCAGCAGTTCGGGCTGGCCACCACCATCGGCACCTTCGTCGGCACCGCCATCGGCGCGACCATCGGCTGTATCGCCACCCTGGCCGCGGGCTGCCTGCCCGGCTTCGCCACCGGCGCGACCATCGGCGGCATCATCGGCACCATCGCTGTCGGCAGCCCCGTCCTGATCGCCTCGGGCATCGACCTGCTCAACACCTGGCAAGCCCCCGACGGCACCACCCACTGGTCGGACAAGAAGACCACGACCCCGGCCCCGCAGGCGGCCACACCGCAGCCCGCGACCCAGCCGGGCAGCTGAGCCCGTCAGGCCGGTGGGATCGGTACGCGCCAGATGACCGTGGTGCCGCGCCCGTCCAGACCCAGCCCGACCTCCACCACCCCGTCGAGTTCGGTGGCGCGTTCGGCGATCTAATCCGCTCGGGTTCGGTGAGCGGATGTATCGCACCGGTGACTTGGTGCGCTGGAACGCGGATGGTTCGATCACGTACCTGGGTCGTACCGACTT
>NZ_JBSGBY010000884.1:0-2554 GCF_053601505.1 Nocardia sp. NPDC004722 | reverse complement strand
CCAATTCGGGCATTCGCCAGGCGCGGGCATCGAGCCCCGCGCCGAGAATCACCAGTTGCGGATTTCCCGCCTCCCGCACCGCCTCATCGATGGCGACGGTGCGCGCGGCGAGCACTTCCGAAGTGGCGGAAAGCAATTCGTACTCGATACGGGCGCCGACGGCCGAGGGCACCTGCCCGCCGCGCACCCGCTCGACGATGCCGCGTTCATCCTCGAGCAGCAGATCGACCGCGATGGGATCGGTGAAGCGCCCGACCCCCAATCGCCCGTCGGCCACCGCCCGACCCTGGCACACCAGGATTGCCGTCCGACTCGCCGCCCGTTCGGTCACCGGCCCATTATCAACGCTGTGGCGCGTCGGCGCCCGCCAGCACGGCCGGGCACCTCCGCCGAGCGGGGTGCCTCAGGTCAGGGCGCGGGTGGCGGTTACCACGACGGTGGCGTAGGCGACGGTGAACTCGCCGCCGAGGGCGTCGATGGCCGCGCCGATCGCGTCCGAGACCGCGGTGAGGGTGTCCGGGTCAGCCTGTGTGAGTGCGCCGTGGGTGGGGATCTGGTCGAGCCATTCGGCGCGGGAATAGGTGCGCCGCCAATCGAACTGCCACCGTTCGGGGCGGTCGAAGCCGGCGCTGTCGCGAATGCCTCGCTCCGCGTTGGCGAGAATGGTCTCGTACAACTCGAGTGCCGGACGGTCCGCGACCAGCGACGCGGGCGAGTCGGGCAGCCATCTGCGGTAGGCGTCGGCGAAGGAGGCGACGACCTCCGGCGGCATCTGAGGCACATGCCAGAACGCGGCCAACCGGCCACCGGGGCGCAGCACGTGCGCCGCTCGCACGGCGCCCGCGACGGGATCGACCCAGTGCCAGGCGGTTCCGGAGATCACCCCGTCGAAGCGGCGATCGGACGGATCCCAGGTTTCGAAAGTGCCGGTCTCGACCTCGATTCCGGTGGCGCGAGCGAAGTCGGCCATGCGGGCGTCCGGTTCGACGCCCAGCACCACGGCCCCGGCATCGCGGAACTGCCGGGCCTCGATGCCGGTTCCGCAGCCGACGTCGAGGAGGCTCTTGCCGGGCGTGGCCGCGAGAATCCGCTCGATCATGGCGGCGGGATAGGGCGGACGGGTCCGGTCGTAGCGGGCGGCGTCGACGCCGAACGATTCGGCGACTTCCCGGTACTGATCCGGGCGCTGTTCGGCGGATTCGGGCTCTCGCGAAGGTAGAGTGACCATGCGCCCACTTTAAGTGGGCAAGCGCCCACTCCGCAATGGGATTCGGGCTCGATCGAGGTGAGGGAGTGCGGGTGCCGACCGGGGTCGCCATACGGGATGTGCGGGAACAGCTTTTCGACGCCGCCGAGCGAATTCTGTTGCGGGACGGGCCCAGCGGGCTCACCAGCCGATCGGTCACCACCGAGGCGGGGTGCGCCAAGGGCGTGCTGCACCGGCATTTCAGCGACTTCGACGGGTTCCTGGCCGAACTGGTGGAGGATCGGATCGTCCGGGTCGAGCGGCTCGGCGCGGCGCTGCGGGAGTGGGCGGGGTCGGGGACGGTGGCCGGGAATCTCACCGAGGCGCTGATCGGGGTGTTCGAGACGGTGGCGGTGGCGATCGTCAGCCTGGTGACGTTCCGCGACGAACTGCGGGCCCGGCTGCGACAGAACCGTCCGGTCGGCATTCCGCTCTTGACCGAGGCGACCACGCTGATCGCGGACTATCTGACCGCCGAGGTCGAGGCGGGACGCCTGGTGAACACCGTCGATACCGCCATTCTGGCCCCCACCCTGATCGGCTCGGCCCACCTGCTGTTCGCCGACCGGACCGCGCCGCGACCCGAGACCGAGGCCGTGCACGCCATGGTGATCACGGTGCTGGGCGGCGCGCTGACGACCTGAGGACTAGCACCGACGAATCGACACGACGAGACACCGGTAAGCGAAAGTCTCACGGCGAGACCGGTCTTGACACCCACTGGCCCGGACAGTTCGCTCGGCAGTGCATGTCCATCACAGGAAAGGTCTCCCACCGCAGTGAGCATCGACCGCACCACCCTGTCCCCCGCCGAGGTAGTGTCCGCCCTGTGCGCCGAATGGCGCAGCGGTACACCGGAATCCATTGCCGAGTTCTTCACCGAGGATGCCGTCTACCACAACATCCCGATGGATCCGTTCGTCGGCAAGGCCGCGATCCTGGAGTTCCTGCGCGGCTTCATCGGCACCTTCGGCGGGATCGACTTCACCGTGCACCACCAGGCCGCCATCGGCGCCGTGGTGCTCAATGAGCGCACCGACCGATTCACCTTGGGCGACAAGCACATCGAGCTGCCGGTGACCGGGGTGTTCGAGGTCCGCGACGGCCTGATCTCGGCCTGGCGCGACTACTTCGACATGGCCCCGTTCACCGCCTTGCAGCAGGGCTAGCAGCTCTGCCGGCGGGGTTAGAAGCTCTGCCAGGAGGGCTTGTTCTCCACCGCGAACCGGTAGTAGTCGACGGCTACGGCCCAAAGCCGTCCGCTAAAGGCGCGGAGGGGCGGAGGAGCTCTCCGCCGCGGCCTGTAAC
>NZ_JBSGBY010000883.1:0-2554 GCF_053601505.1 Nocardia sp. NPDC004722 | reverse complement strand
CGCGGGCATCGGGCTGATGCGCGGCAAGCGGTGGGGGCGGGCGATCGCGACGCTGACGCAGCTGTTGCTGCTGGGTGTCGCGTACTTCATGTTCACGTCGGACCGGTTCGAATTCGGCGTGCCGCTGGGGCTGCTGGCGCTGGCCGCGCTGGGTTCGCTGTTCGCGCCCGCGTCGAATCGGTGGATGGCGGCGGGGTACGGGCTGCCGGAAGAGTAGGTCCGGCCGCAAAGGCGGCTCAGCGGCCCGCAGCCGGACTTTTGGACGCTCGCCCACTAGGGGTGAGCGAGCGCTTTCCTCGACGCGTCAGTCGTCCGCGTGCACTCTCAGTCGTCCGCGTGCGCTGCCAGCCGGGACAGGGCCGCACCCGTCAGCCGATAGCCGGTCCATTCGGACTGATGCTCGGCCCCGATGGACTCGTAGAAGTCGATGCTCGGGGTGTTCCAGGTGAGCACCGACCAGTCGACGCGGGCGTAACCCTGCTCGACCGCCTCGCGGGCCAGGGTCGCCAGCAGGCTCTTGCCCAGGCCGTGGCCGCGGGCCTCCGGCTTGACGTAGAGGTCCTCCAGGTAGACCCCGTGCACGCCCTTCCAGGTGGAGAAGTTCAGGAACCAGATCGCGCAGCCCACCACGCCCTGATCGGTCTCGGCCACGTGCGCGTACAGCGCGGGCTTCGGGCCGAACAGCGCGGTCTCGAGCTGGGATTCGGTGAGGGTGCACTCGTCGGGAGCCTTCTCGTACTCGGCCAGATCGTGGACGAGTCGCACCAGTGCCGGAATATCGGCGGGGGTGGCACGGCGGATCATTCGGCGGCCCCTTCCTGCGGGTCGAGTGGCGGAACCAGGTTGTGGGTGAGGATGGTTCGCGCCTGGTGGTCGTGTCCCAGCACGGTAACCGCGGCGGTGGACAGGAAGAAGCGGCGGCCTTCGATCACCTCGAATTCGCACCAGCGGGCGATGAGGACGCGGGAGAAGTGGCCGTGGCCGACCAGTACCACGTCGCGAGTGGCCAATTCGGGGATGACGGTCGCCAGCACGTGATCGGCGCGCTTGCGGACGTGATCGGCGGTCTCGCCCTCGGGGGTCTCGCCGGTGAAGATGGTCCAGCCCGGCGACATCTGCTGGATTTCGGGGGTGGTCAGGCCCTCGTACTCGCCGTAGTCCCATTCGACCAGGTCGTCGTCGATGATGGCGTTGCTCAGCCCGGCCAGTTCGGCGGTGTGCGTGGCGCGGCGACGCGGGCTGGTCAGCACCAGCGGATTGTGTAAATCCAAGTCGGACAGGAGTTTTCCGGCGGCCCGGGCCTGCGCCTCGCCGATCTCGGTGAGCGGCACGTCGGTGCGGCCGGTGTGGCGGCGCGCCGCCGACCACTCCGTCTCCCCGTGTCGCAGCAATATCAACCGGAACTCGCCACCGCTCATGCAAGCGATCATGCCGGACGTCCGGTCCGAAGTCTCAGGAGGCAGGGCCGCCGACGCCGTAGAGCCGGGTGCCGCGGCGCTCCAGGAAGGTCTGGCCCGACACCGCCAGCGAGATGGGCTGGCCGTGGTAGTCGCTGCGCTGCAACGGGATTCGGGAGATCTGTGCGCCGGTGTTGGGATCCAGGGTGGCCAGTCCGTCGGCGACGGGGACGATGAGCTGCCCCGCCATCAGCGCCGGGGTCCCGAGCACCTTCGCCGCACCCCACATCGGGTCGAGGGTGCTGGGGTTGAGCGCGACGAGATTCTCGCCGGTGAACACGAAATACCCGGTCGACAGCCGCGCGACCATGGCATCGCCGGTCATCGGACCCGAAAGCTGGTGGGTGGCGACCAGATTGCCGTTCACGTCGTAGAGCGTCAGCACCGGCGGGGTGGACGCGGTGCCGGGCAGGTAGAGCGCGATCCGGCTGTCGGACACCGCCAGCACCTTCGCCCCGTCCACCGCGCCGCCCGGCTCGTTGAGCACGTGCGAGCTGTATTCCTCCGGCGTCGTGCTGTCCTTGGGCGCGGGGTTGAGGATGGTCAGCCGGTCGGCCGCGTCCTTCGGGCAGCGTTCGAGCACCGCCACCCGGCTGGGCGCGGACTCGGCCGAGAGCAGCGTGCAGTCGCTGCGCGGCTGGGTGCGCGGATTGACCGGGGCGTCCACATAGCCGTATTCGAGGGTGCGGACCAGATCCGAACGCCACATCTCCATGCGGTTGTCGCCGAGGGCCAGCACATAGGTGCCGTCCGGCCACAACGTGAGCGCCTTGTCCATGTAGCTGGACCGTGCCGCCACCCGGGTGCCGGTCTCGGCATTGAGCAGCGTGGTCTGACTGCACCCGCGATCGTCCTTGTAGGTGGCGATGACGGTCCCGAACTGGACTTCCGCCTTGCACAACGGAATATCCCGCTCGTACTTCCAGACCTGTTCACCGGTGCGCGGATTGCGCCCGGTCACGGTGCCGCCGTCGGCGCTCACCGCCACCCCGCCCACCACGAGCGACCGCATGGCCTGCGCATCAGGCTGATTCCAGAGTTCCTGCACCTGGCTGGGCACCGGCCCGCCCGTCGCGGGCGCGGGCAGATCAACCGTC
>NZ_JBSGBY010000882.1:0-2564 GCF_053601505.1 Nocardia sp. NPDC004722 | reverse complement strand
GGTGATGTAGCGGTCGGACAGGGTCGCGGCCGCCACCAGCGCGGAGTCGGTGATGGTCGTGAGCGGGTTTGGTGCGCAGCGGTACGCACCGGGAATGTGGCCCGACTCGCACCGGGTAGCGCGGGCCGGTAAGAATGTCGGCCATGGATGCCGATTTCACTGCCGGTTCGGGAGATTCGCGCCCCGCGCGCCAGCCGGGGTACCGACTCACCCATCCGGATTCGCCGTCACCGGGCACCTCGCCGAACCCGGTGCTCACCGGCATCGACACCGGCGGCTACAACGGCCTGGGCCGCAACGGCCAGGACGCGCAGGCGGCGCAGTGGTCCAGCGCGCCCGTAACCCTGCGCGCCACACCGGAACCGGAGGCGCTGCCGCGGCGGCTGGCGCCCGACCTGCCGCAGCGCAGCTCCGATCCGGAGGCGGTGGCGGCCCGGCTGTCCGCCGACGGTGATCCGTTCGCGGCCCGCATCACCACCGACCGGGATCCGTTCACCGCGCCCGCCCCCGCGGACTACGCCGACCCGAACGCGTCGCTCTACGCCCGGACCAGACCCAACAACGGGGCCTTCACCGACAGCGAATCCTTCACCGCCGTCCCGGTGGAGAGCGAGCTCTCACGCCCCGTCAACGGCTCGCCTTTCGGCGGCCGCATCGACGAGGATGCCTACGCGAGCCCGGCGGTCGAGGTCGAGGCTCCGGCCGTCGGCCGCCGCTACGCCCCGGATCCCGAGCCCGCCCCGCAGGAGGCTCCGCCCCGGCTGGAGAGCCTGGAGGCGGTCGCCGCGTCGCTGCGCGAGAGCGTGCAGGAGACGCCGCGTCCGGCCGAACGCCAGCCCATCCCGTCCCGCCGCCGCGCGGCCCCGGAGCCGGAACCGGTTGCGGCAGAGCCGATTCCGGTGGTCGCGGAGTCTCCCGCTCCGGTCGTCTCCAAGGCCGCCGAATTCCGCACCGGCGACGCCAGCATCGACCTGCACCACATCATGCGGCTGCTGACCGCCAGCCACGATCTGGAGGTGGCCGCGCAGGCCGCCGAATCCGGTACGGGCAGCATCTCGGATCTGGCCGCAGCGGCCCACCGCACCCGCTCGGCCGCGGTCGAAATTGTGGCCGCCTGGTACGGAGGGGCGGACCATATGCGAAATTTCGGCGAGGTGCTGTTACAGGCCGCGGCGGAGAGCTCCTCCGCCCCTCCGCGCCTTTAGCGGACGGCTTTGGGCCGTAGCCCGTTTCGCACCCGTTCTGGCGATGGGTGCCGAACCTATTTCGGCCGTACCCGGGGAGTTACCCCGACCGTCGCGAGATCAGTCGTCGCCTTACGATTCGATCGAGCGGGCTGGGGTCACCGATACGGGAGGCGCACATGAGCGGGTCCGGCATAAGCGGGGACAAGCTGACCGCCGCGGCGGTGCGGGCGGAATTGGCGGCGCTCGCCGATCCGGCCGATGCGGTGCATCTGCAACGCTTTTTCAAGACCGGACCGGGGGAGTACGGGGAGGGCGACGTATTTATCGGCATCCGGGTTCCGCAGACCCGGAAGGCGGTGAAACGGTTTGCCGGGATGCCGCTTTCGGAGATCGATCTGCTGCTCGACTCGCCGGTGCACGAGCATCGGCTGGCCGGGTTGGTGATTCTGAATGGGGAGATGGCGCGGGCTTCGCGTAAACGTGGGGGCGATGCGGCGCGGCAGGGGGAGATCGTCGAGTTGTATTCGGCCGCGGTGCTGCGCGGCCGGGTGAACAACTGGGATCTGGTGGATGCTTCCGCGGAGTTCGTGTTCGGTCCGTGGTTCCTGGATCGGCCGCGCGATCGGCTGTATGAATTCGCGGCGGCCGATTCGCTGTGGCAGCGGCGGGTGGCGTTGCTGACCACTTTCGCCTTCATCAAGCAGGGCGATACCGCGACGACTCTCGACCTGTGCGCCCGCCTGCTCGATGATCGCCGCGATCTGATTCAGAAGGCGGTCGGCTGGATGCTGCGGGAGATCGGGAAACGGGTCGATCCGGCGATTCTCACCGGATTTCTGGACGCGCACGCGGCGGATATGGGCCGTACCGCGCTGAGTTACGCGACCGAACATCTGACCGCTGACCAGCGGGCTGGGTATCGCGCGCGGCGCTGACGGATTGCTGTGACGGACCGCTCGGCAGGTTTGTCCCGATTGTTCACCTTGTGTTCAGTTTACGTTCACTTTGCGAGACCAGTCTGTGATCAGTCGGCGACGGCCGATACCTGCTCGAAACGAGCCGGGCACCCCTCACGCGGAGACCGCCGCAGTCGGCGAGAGCGTGAACGAACGGTAATAGCTGGGAAGTCTCCCGAATCCCGTTCCCCCACAATGCACATCCCGATCCACGCAGCGCGTCGGCGGGTTCCCCAGGGATACCCGCCGTGGTGAGCGCTGCCCCCGCGATAAGCCATGACTGAAAACTTGTTCTCCCGGTTCGTTCCCGCCAAGGCCGCCACCGGCATCGCCGCCGTCGCCCTGACCGCCGCGGCCCTGGTCGCCGGCACCGGCACCGCCTCCGCCGATGTCATCAACGGTGTCCCGCCGGAGTTCCAGG
>NZ_JBSGBY010000881.1:0-2568 GCF_053601505.1 Nocardia sp. NPDC004722 | reverse complement strand
GCCGAAGGCGAGCAAGGCGAGGGTGAGGTACCCCCGCCGGACGGGCCCACCCCCCGTCAGTGACGGATAGCCGCCCGGCTGTCGGGTCTGCTCACTGGCTCGGGACCACCGCGAGGAACGCGCCTCCGGAGAAGCGCCGGTATCTGGCCGGGCCGCTGCGTAGATTGCCGAACGGCACCGAGGTCGGGTACCCAGCCTCCCTCAGGTCGGCCAGTGCACCGTCCTCTGGGAGGGCCGCGGCCACGGCCACGACCTCGGGGTCGGGGGAGTAGCGGGCATCGGCGACCGATATCGGCGCGACAGTTTTCTCGGCGTCCATGGCCAGGACATCCCCGCCGCGATGGAACCAGTCGGTGAATACGTCTTCGAAGTCGAGTTCACCGAGGTCGTCCTCATCGAGCTCTTCGTGTAGGTCCGGGTGCCGCTCGCCTCCGGAGATCCGCACGGCCAGGTCGAGTCCTTCGGCCAGCGACTCGAACCAGCCGAGCACCGATTCGGCGACCAATGCGGCCGAATCGTCCTCCCAATGGGAGAACACCCGTCCCCACCTACCGGTTTCGGGATCGATATCGGCGTAGTAGGTTTCGGCGGCGGCATTGCGATGCAACTGCCACCAGGTGCCCGACGCCCCGCCCCGACAGCTGGAATTGGCCGGTTGGGTGAAGGTGATCGGGTCGTAGTCGTCGAACCAGATCTCGCCGATCTCCTGGGCCAGCAACCGAATGTCGGCGGGTGCCACCACATTCCACTCGTCGATGGCTTCATCGCTGAGTCCGGGCCCCAAGCGCACCGCGCCTTCGGAGGCGGCCGCCACCGTGCGCAAGCGTGTGACCACCGCCTCGGCCCGTCCCATCGCATCCCCGGAACTCTGCATTCCACCCTCCCCGAATCGGTTCTCCGCGAGGCTATCCCACCCCACCGACCTCGATTGCTATCGGAAGGTGATGGATTGGATGTGCAGGGTCAGGGTTGCGACGGACAAGGCGCAGAACACGATGCCGAGGTAGAACTGTGGGCTGAAGTCCTTGCCGCGGATGTGGGTGTACATGGCGCAGACCCAGTAGAGGATCAGGCCCGCGGCGGCCGCGGGGGCGAGGAGGGGTACGCCGAGCAGGCCGAGGAGCAGGCCGAGGGCTCCGGCCAGTTTGAGGGTGCCGATGGGGAAGACCAGCCACGATTCGGGGACGCCGAGGTTGGCCATGGGTTCGAGGATCGGCTTGATCTTCAGGGCGGCTCCGAGGCCGGATCCGAAGACCAGGGCGGCATTGACGGTGGTGACGACGACTGCGGCGGTGGAGAGGGCAGACATGAACCGTTCCTACGATCGAGGTATTATATGAATCTCATAATATACTGATTCGAGAAGGATATTATATGAGTTCCGTAACACCTGAGGATGCGCGTGCTCGCCGTCGCGTAGTCACCGCCGTCAAGAGCTCGATGCGTGATCTGCGCGGTCAGCTCGCACTGCTCAACCGGCAGGTCGGTGCTCGGCTGGAACTCAAAGAGGCCGATATGGACTGCCTCGACCTGATCACCGCCCAGGGTCCGATCAGTCCCACCGCCCTGGCCCGTGCGGCCCGCCTGCATCCGGCCACCATGACCGGCATCCTCGACCGCCTCGAACGCGCCGGGTTCATCGCGCGCGAACGCGCCGAATCCGATCGCCGCGCGGTGGTCATCCGGGCCGTCCCCGATCGCACGGCCGAGATCTTCGCGCTCTTCTCCGGGATGAACACCGAGATGGACGAGCTCTGCGCGTCCTACAGCACCGCTGAACTGGAACTGCTGGCCGACTTCCTGACTCGCGCCACCGAGGCGGGTCGCCGCTCCACGCATCAGCTCGCCGAGTGACGTCAGGCGCCTGTGGGGTCCGATGCGTATGCGGCGCTTGCGGTTCGGGCGAACGCGTGGATCAGCGGATTGCGGTCGCCCTCGTTCCAGGCGACCACCACCCGGCTCGGCGGCATATCGACGAGGGGGATGGCGACCAGTCCGGGCGGGACCTCGTGCCCGAGCGGCGTGATGCCGATGGTGCCGTTCCAGAGCACGGCTTGCAGGCATTCCTGAACCACGCGCACCACCGGGCCCTCGCGGGTTTCGCCGCCGTTCCAGTACGTCTGCCACAGCGGGTCGGTCCCTGCCGGGAACTGGAACCAGTGCCGGTCGGCAAGGTCGGCCAGCGTCAGCCGGGTTCGCCCGGCCAGCGGGTCGTCGGCGCGCAGCATCGCCCCGACCGGGTCGGCGCGCAGTTCGCGCACGGTCAGGGCGGTGGTGTTGAACGGAGCGCGGGTCACCGCGATATCGACGAGCCCGGCCTTCAATCCGCAGGTGGGATCGGTGAGGTCGGTGTCGCGGATGCGGATGTCGACCTGCGGATGCGCGCGGCGGTAGGCGGCGGCCAGCCGGGTGATGCCCGGGTCGGTGGCGTCGCCCAGGATGCCGACGGTGAGGGTGGTGTTTCCGGCCGCGGCGGCCACCCGCGTGCCGATCCGGTCCGCGTGCGCGAGCAGAGTGCGCGCCTCGTCGAGCAGCACCAGCCCGGCGGCGGTGAGCACGACCCCGTTC
>NZ_JBSGBY010000880.1:0-2586 GCF_053601505.1 Nocardia sp. NPDC004722 | reverse complement strand
AAACTCGCGGCTCAACCGCGGGCCTGCAGTCGATACGGGCAGACTAGAGTACTTCAGGGGAGACTGGAATTCCTGGTGTAGCGGTGAAATGCGCATAGCGCCGCGCCCACGTAGTCGGGCTTGCCGCCGTGGCGCACACCATTGTTCTGCGCGCTGACCTGGATCAGCACGGTGGCGATCACGCCGAGACCGGCGGTCAGCCAGAAGACCGGGTGCGGGTTGGTGGTGTGGTCGGCGATGATGCCGGTGGCCAGCAGGCCGACGGTGCCGCCGACGCCCATGGTGCCGGAGACGATGCCGATGGCCCGGACCAGTTGTTCGCGCGGGAAGGTATCGCGGATGATGCCGATGGCCAGCGGGATCATGGCCGACGAGATGCCCTGCAGCGCACGGCCGACGATGTAGACCGGCAGCGAGGTGGCGAAGGCGCAGATCACCGAGCCGACGATGAGCACGCCCATGGTGACCATGACCATCGGCTTCTTGCCGTACATATCGCCGAAGCGCGAAAGCAACGGCGTGGCAACGGCTCCGGAGAGCAAAGCGGCGGTGAACAGCCAGGTGACGCCGGCGACGTCGGTGTGCAGCTGGGTGATGAAGCGGGGCAGCAGCGGAATCACCACGGTCTGCTGCAGCGATACGACGAGCCCGGCCGCGCACAGCGCGAGCAGGGTCAGCCCCAAATGGGCCTTCGAATGATCGTCGGGCTTGGTCCCGTCGACCTGACCGACAGCGGTCGTAGTCATGGCGGCGATCCTTTGGTTTACTTACCAAAATTAAGTAAATGGGTTTCGTAAGATAACCACATGCCGCGATCGGAAGCCACAACCGCCAGCGAAGTTGACTCAGGTCACATCGTCGAACTCGAGCGCGCGCTGGCCCGCGTGGCCTATCTCCTGACCCGGGTGCGCCGCCACGACCAGGCCATGGTCAAGTGCGGGCTGACCATGGATCGCGCCAGCGTGCCGCTGCTGCGGCTGCTCGCCGACGCGGACGAGCCGATGCGGTTGGGGGAGTTGGCGACTCGCCTCGACGTCGAGGCCCCGCACGTCACCCGCCAGATCCAGCGCCTGGAGAAGGCGGGCTACGTCGAGCGCGTCGCCGACCCGGACGATGGCCGCGCCCAGCTGGCCCGTCCGACCGCGGCCGGACGCAATGCCATGGAGGCGATCCGCGGCGTGATGCGCGGCTGGATGCAGGACGCCCTGGCCGATTGGAGCACCGAGGAGCTGAAGGCCCTCGCCGTCCTCAACCACCGCATGGTCGACGACTTCCTCGACCACGCCGAGATCATCGGCGACTTCGGCGCGACGGCGCGCGAAAGGCCCACGCGCACGGCCTGATCCGCGCCGGGCATGAGTCGGCCCGTCATTCCGGCGGGCTGGTGGCCGGAATCCACGACCGTGGTCCCGCCACGGCCCGGGCGCCCCAGGCACACAGCAACATCGCGACCAGCGGCACTGTCATCGCGGCGGTCAGCGGGACCAATTTGTCGAGCCAGCCGATGATCGCCGGTCCGGCCAGCAGCCCCACGTAACCGAGTCCGAAGACCCGCGACATGTCGGTGGCCGCCGTCGCCGACCCCAGATTTCCCGCGGCCGTGAACACCTGCGGCACCCCGCCGGACAGCCCGATGCCGCACAGCGTCCACCCCAGCAGCGTCAACGGCAGCCACCCCGAGGCCACCACCAGCCCGAATCCGATGGCCGCCAACAGCGTTCCCCACCGCACGATCGCCACCCGCCCGAACCGCCCGCTCACCCGATCGGCCCCGAACCGCCCGAGCGTCATGGTCAGCGAGAACCCCGTGAACGCCAGCGCCGCCGTCCCCGCATCCACCCCCAGCCGCCCTTTCACTTGCAGCGCACTCCAATCCGCCGCGACCCCCTCGGCCATCAGCAGTGCGAACGCGATCAGCCCCAGCGTCACGACCTTTCGCCCGATTCGTCCGTCACTATCCACGGGTGACGGAAGGGATTGAGTCTGTGCGTGATCCGCGTCCCGGTGGTCGTCCCCGGCCGCTGTCGCGGTGGCTCCGGCGGGGGTCGTGTGGGGAAGCAGGCGGGGGATCGCGAGGGCGACGGTGGCGAGACCGGCGACGCTCGCGAGGGCGAAGGTGAGGTGGATGGGCCAGTGGGCGTGCTGGGTGGCCGCGCCGTAGGCGGAGCCGAGGAAGCCGCCGCAGGAGAAGAAGGCGTGGAAGGCGGACATGATGGGGCGGGGGTAGGCGCGTTCGATGTGGACGGCCTGGGCGTTCATGGAGACGTCGATCGCGCCGTTGCCGAAACCGAAGGCGCACAGGGCCAGTGCGAGGGTGAGGGGAGAGACGGCGAAGACGGGGGCGAGGAGGGCCGCCGACAGCAGGGTGGCGGCGGCCGCGGTGAGGGTGCGGCTGCCGAAGCGGTCGGCGAGCGGTCCGGCGGCCTGCATGCCGAGGATGGCGCAGGCCGCCATGAGCAGGATCAGCATGCCGAGCGTGGTGGGCGCCACGCCGGTGCGGGCGGTGACGGCGGGGATGTGCACGATCCAGACGGCCGACAGCATCCCGTTGAGGCCGAACACCGCGAACAGCGCCAGGCGCGCCTT
>NZ_JBSGBY010000879.1:0-2596 GCF_053601505.1 Nocardia sp. NPDC004722 | reverse complement strand
GACCACCCTCGCGGGCACCGTGATCCGCGGACGCATGGACGCCGTCTTCCGCCGCCCCGACGGCACCTGGGTCGTCGTCGACTGGAAGACCGGCGCGGAACCGCAACGCGCCGAAGAGGATTCGGTCGCCATCCAGCTCGCCGTCTACCGCCTCGCCTGGGCCCGCCTCGAATCCGCCCGTACCGGCGAACCCGAGGCCGACATCCTCGCCAACACCGTCGCCGCCTTCCACTACGTCCGCACCAATCGCACCATCGCCCCCGAACACCTCCCCGGCCCAACCGAACTCGCCGCCATCATCACCACCGCGGCCCCCCGCCGCGTCCCGCCCACCCCACCCCAACCCCCACTTCCGCCCGACCCCGACGAGGACGATCCCGGCCCACCCGAACCCACCGATGTCGAAATGCTCCGCCCTCCTGCCCCTTCGGAGCCCGGCGAGCCGGCGGCGACGCCCCCGGACGATCCGTTCCCGGACCCACCGGCCTGGGATTTCGAGCCCCCACCGGACCCGGAATCGCTGCCGCCGGACCTGTACGACTGATCGCCGCACCCGGCGATGACGGGCGGAACGGTGGCGGGTTGTCGGGCGAATCGGGTGGCGGCCGGTACGCTGCGGACCTGTGCCGCAGCCAGAACCTCCCGCAGCGTCGGATCGCCGAGTGACCGGGGACGCGCGTGTTCGGTGATTCCTCGCGCGGTCTGGGCAATTTGAACGATCGGCCCGACTTCGCGCTGGTCGGCATCCTGCGCGTGCCGTCCGTCCAGTCGAGCCCGTGGTATTCGCTGGCGCGGCGGCTGGGGCTGGCGGTGCTGCTGCTGGTGCTGGCCACCGTCGTGGTCTACGTGGGCCGCGACGGGTATCACGACAACGCCCGCGACCGCATGGGACTGCTCGACGCCGCCTACTACGCGACGGTGTCGCTCTCGACCACCGGCTACGGCGACATCACACCCGTCACGTCCACCGCGCGGCTGATCAATATTCTCGTTGTCACGCCGCTGCGGGTGCTGTTCCTCATCGTCCTGGTCGGCACCACCCTGTCGGTGCTCACCGAACGGTCCCGGCAGGCGTTCAAGATTCAGCGATGGAGGCACACCGTGCGCAATCACACCGTGGTAGTCGGCTACGGCACCAAGGGCCGCACCGCCGTGGACGCCATGCTGGCCGACGGCGTCTCGGCCGGTGACATCGTGGTGGTCGACACCGACCCGCAGGTCCTGGAATTCGCCGCCAACGCCGGCCTGGTCACCGTGCACGGCTCGGCCACCAAATCGGATGTGTTGCGGCTGGCCGGAGTTCAGCACGCCGCCGCGGTCGTGGTCGCCACCAACCGGGACGACACCGCGGTCCTGGTCACCCTCACCGCGCGCGAAATCAATCCCAAGGCAAAGATTTCCGCCGCCGTCCGCGAGGCCGAGAACACGCACCTGCTGCGGCAGTCCGGCGCGGACTCGGTGGTCGTCTCGTCTGAGACCGCGGGCCGCCTGCTCGGCATCGCCACCACCACACCCGCTGTGGTCGACATGATCGAGGACCTGCTCACCCCGGAAGCCGGTTTCGCCATCTCCGAACGCGACGTCGAGACCGAGGAGGTCGGCGGCTCCCCGCGTCACCTGCGCGACATCGTGCTCGGCGTGGTCCGCGAGGGCCGTCTCATCCGCGTCGGCGACCCCGAGACCGACGCCCTCGAGACCGGCGACCGACTCCTCTATCTGCGCCGCGTCCAAGGCTGACCACCGCGCCCGTCTAGTCTCGGGAGTGTGTCAGGTTTCCAGCTGAATGCTGTTCCGGTGCTTTCCCGTACCACGCTCGACCGCGCCGAAGATCTACGCGCCGACGAGCAGGCCCTCAAAGAGGGCTGGGCGCAGGCGAAACTCCTCCGCATGAACAGGCGCGGCCAGGTCCGCATCGAGGAGGGGGCCGTGGTGCTCGAGCCCGCGCTCACCCTCGCCCCCGAACGCGCCCCCGAGGCCGTCTTCCTCGGCGTCGACGCCGGCACCCATCTGTGGGCCGTGCGCGACAACGCCATCGAGGGCACCCTCGTCGACCTGCGCGCCTACGGCACCGGCCTGGATCTCGATGATTTCGGCCTCGGCCTGCTCGCCACCGCCATCGCCCTGCTGAACTGGCACGACAAGGCGGCCTTCAGCGCGGTCGACGGCACCCCCACCACCTCCACCAACGGCGGCTGGTCGCGCACCAGCGAAAGCGGGCACGAGGACTTCCCGCGCACCGACCCGGCGGTCATCTGCCTCATCCACGACGGCGGCGACCGCGTCCTGCTGGCCCGCCAGAACTCCTGGCCCGAGGGGCTTTTCTCGCTGCTGGCCGGGTTCGTGGAGGCGGGGGAGTCGCTGGAACGCTGCGTCGAACGCGAGATCAAGGAGGAGGTCGGGGTGGATGTCACCGACATCCGCTACCTGGGCAGCCAGCCCTGGCCCTTCCCGCGTTCGCTGATGCTGGGCTTCGCCGCCGTGGCGGATCCGGAGCAGCCGGTGGCCTTCCACGACGGCGAGATCGTCGAGGCGTACTGGTTCACCCGCGAAGAAGTGCGGCAGGCGCTGGCCGCGGGGGCCTGGGGCCGCAAGGATT
>NZ_JBSGBY010000878.1:0-2610 GCF_053601505.1 Nocardia sp. NPDC004722 | reverse complement strand
TCGGGTTCGGCGTCGAGCACGGCGTCGGTGATCGCCCGCACGATGGCCGCGCGGCGCTCCGGGTCGAACTGCCCCTGCGGAACCGAGGCGACGAAGCGGTAGCGCGGCAGATCGGCGGGCTCGCCCGCGACGTAGACGGCGGCCGGGCGGTGCACGAACACCCAGGCGATCGAGCGGGCGGCGGCATTGGTCGGATCCGCGCCCTCGTGCAGCAGCAGGAGGTCGGTGAGGGTGGCGAGCAGCTTCTTCTCGGCCGTTTCGTCCAGGGCACCGGCGGGGATGTAGGCGTCGAGCATCGGCATGGCTGTCTCCAGTTCATGGCTGAGTTTCGAAATTAAACTTAGAATCCGGACGTTACCGGGCTGAGTAGTGAATGACAACCCAGATCGATAGGATGACCGCCATGACCGCCGACATCGACCGCGCCGCGTTCAGCGCCGAGAACTGCTCGGTCGCACGCACGCTCGCCATCGTCGGTGAGAAATGGACCCTGCTGGTCCTGCGTGAGGCCTTCTACGGGGTGCGCCGGTTCTCCGAGTTCCAGGCCCGTCTGGGCATCGCCCGCAATCTGCTCACCGCGCGGCTGGCCACCCTCGTCGACCACGGCATTCTGGATCGCCGGACCTATCAGGACCCCAATTCCCGTGCGCGGCAGGAGTATCGGCTCACCGCCAAGGGGCGCGATCTGTTCCCCGCGCTGATCGCCCTCATGCAGTGGGGCGACACCTACCTCGCCGACGAGGCGGGTCCGGCAGTCGTCGTAGCCCATAACGACTGCGGCAGCGCCGTCCATGTCGAACTGCGCTGCGCGCACGACCACGGCCCGCTGACCGCCCGCGACACCCACCCGACCCCCGGCCCCGGCGCACTACCCCCCTTGACCCACCCCCGGCCGAGCCCCGCGAGCGGATCGCCCGGCAAGGAGGCGGTCAGGTGAGTGCGCGGGTTGCCGTTCGGAGGTCGTCGAGGGCGGTCAGCGCGTACGGGGTCAGCGGGGTGTCCGGGGCGGAGCCCAGCCATTGGGCGTAGCCCTGTTTGAAGGCCAGCACGCCGAGTTCGGCGGCGAGGTGGGCGATGGGCTCGGAAACGCCGCGGGCGCAGAGGGATTCGGTCATCGCGGCGGCGAGACCTACGCTTTTGAGCGCATCGCGTTCCTGTAGTTCGACATTGGTGGCGATCGCGGCCTGCAGCCGTGCGCCGATCTCGCGATTCATCGGCCCCATGGCGCCGCAGGCCCGCTCCAGACCGGCCGCGACCGCGTCCAGGGGGGTCGCGCTCTCCGGCGCTTCGGTGATGCCTTCGGTGAGCAGGCGGCACAGCGCCTGCTGTCCGGCGACCAGGATTTCGCGCTTGTCCGGGAAGTGCCGGAAGAAGGTGCTCTTCGTGACGCCGGCGCGCTCGGCGATCTGCGCGACCGTCGTCGCGTCGTAGCCCTGGTCGGCGAAGAGGTCCACCGCAGCCAGGACGAGCCGCTCCCGCGCTCCAGGTTCCCACCGTGCCATGTGGCCATAATAGGTGATGGAACCTTTGTCCCATCACTGCTATGGTGATGGGACAAGAGTCCCATCACTTTCGAGGGAGCGTCATGCACGTATTCATTACCGGCGGTAGCGGTTTGATCGGGTCGGCGGTGGTCGCCGAACTGCTGGGCAACGGCCACACCGTGGTCGCGCTCGCCCGTTCCGACAAGTCCGCGGCTGCCCTCGACGCCGCCGGGGCCGAAACACTGCGGGGCGATCTCACCGACCTGTCCGTCCTGCGGGCCGCAGCGGCCAAGGCGGACGGCGTGATTCACCTGGCTTTCAGCAACGAATTCAGCAGCGCCGAGGCGCTGGCGGCGAGTGTCGCGGACGAGGGCGCGGCCCTGGCCGCGTTGGGCGAGGAACTGGTCGGCAGCGACCGGCCGCTCATCACGGTCTCAGGGACGCCGTACGTGCCGGGTCGGGCGGCCACCGAGACCGACCCGACGGCTGTCGAAGGCCCCGTCGGCGGTCGCGGTCGGTCGGTGAACGCCATTCTGGCGCTCGCCTCGCAGGGCGTACGCAGCGCGGCGATTCGCTTGCCGCGCACCGTGCACAACAACGGCGAGGGCGGATTCGCGGGCCTGCTGACCCAGGCTGCGCGGCGCAGCGGAGTCGTCGCTTACCCCGGTGACGGCACCCAGCGGTGGCCTGCGGTGCACGCGTTGGATGCGGCGAACCTGTTCCGGCTGGCGCTCGAAAAGGCCCCGGGCGGAACGGCTTGGCATGCGGTCGGCGATGAGGGTGATGCCGTGCGGGACATCGCGGCGGTTATCGGCGAGCAGTTGGGGCTGCCGGTGCAATCCGTCGCACCGGAGACCTTCGGGCCGCTCGGGCAGATCTTCATCGTCGATCAGCCTGCTTCGAGTACTCACACTCGCGAGGCCCTCGGGTGGCAGCCGAGGCACCCTCGACTCCTCGAGGACCTCCGCAATATTCATCCCGCTGCCGTCTAGCTGTATGAACGGGGTCCGGAGTACTCAGCGCGGAATTTTGTCCGATTCACCGCACTGAGTGCACCTTGATCTTGATCACCCCTCGTACGCGAAGGTGACTGTGCGGGTGGCGGGGTCGGCGGTGGTGAGGCGGA
>NZ_JBSGBY010000877.1:0-2611 GCF_053601505.1 Nocardia sp. NPDC004722 | reverse complement strand
GAATGACCTCGGGACTGCCGACACCGAATTTGATCTGCGTGTTGAGACCGTATCGGATGCTCTTCTCGATATCGTCCTCGTTCCAGACGTCGTGATTGTTGTCGACGCCGATCGCGGGCATGTAATTCAACAGCGTGTCCGACAGCGACGTCACACCCCAGTGACAGTTCACGACCCCCGAGTTCGCGCGACCGAGCGCGGATTTGCGGAAATCGTCCGCATTGCCGGTCATATAGGACAGGTGAGCCAGCTCGCCGAGCCCGATGACCGGATCCATCGCCAGCATCGCCTCGGTGATCTCCGGCGTGGTCTTCTTTCCCGGCGCGAAGGCGTACAGGCGGTACGGGAGTGAGTCGTGGTCGGCGAACAGCGCCCGCGCCGCCTCGACCGCCTCGTCACCCGCCGCACTGGCGAAGTCGAGGGTTTCGCCGAAGACCGTGGTCGTACCGCTGGGCACGATCGCCTCACCGAAAGCCGCCGGATGCGCGAGCTGGGATTCGAAATGCAGGTGCGCGTCGATGAGACCCGGAATCGCGTACAGGCCCTGGCCGTCGAAGACCTCACGGAAACGCACGATCGATTCGTCCGGGCTAAGCGCGATGATCCGCCCGCCGTGGACCAGAAGTGTTCCGGGATAAACGCTTTCGCTGTGCACATCGAGAATATGGAGATTGCGCAGCAGCAGGTCGGCTTCCCGCTCGCCCTCCAGGATGCCGAAAATCGTTCGGACGTAATCGTCGTGGGCGGCGACGCTCGCGGCATCGGGGTTTTGGACGTCGGCTGTCGAAATGTGGTCGTGCATGGCGATCCTCACAGTGGTGTTTCCGGTTTTGCCTGGTACCGATGAAACGGCACGGGACCGTTGCCGACAAGCATCCGTTTTTGCACGACGTGTACACATTTTTCGTACGATGTGGCCGAGTTCGTTCGAGCGGCCCAGGAGGTACGCCATGCTTCATTCCCGGTTGCTGCTCTACATCGACGAGGTGGCCCGGCTCGGATCCATCCGAGCGGCGGGCGCGAAGTTGCACGTCGCGCCTTCCGCGATCAACCGGCAGATCCTGCTACTCGAAGCCGAACTCGACCAGCAGCTCTTCGAGCGCCTGCCGCGCGGGATGCGTCCGACCCCGGCCGGTGAGGCACTGCTCACCCACATCCGTCTGACGCTGCGGCAGTACCGCGAGACGGTCGCCGACATCCGCGACCTGCACGCCCTCGGCAGCGGTGAGGTCGTGATCGCCACCATGACCGGCCTGGCCAGCAGTGTGGTCGCCACCGCCGCGGCGGCCTTCCACGCCCGCCATCCCCTGGTCCGGATTTCGATCCGCACCATGGCGACCCTGGACATCCTGCGGGCGGTCGAGAACAGCGAGGCCGATCTGGGTCTCGGCTTCAATATGCCGTCCTCGACGCAGGTCGAGGTCCGCTGGCAGATGAACACCCGGCTGGGGGCCGTGGTCTCCACGAGTCATCCACTGGCCCAGCAGGATACGATCACCCTCGCCCAATGCACGGCGTATCCGGCGATCTTCGCCGACCGCTCGATGGTGATCCACGGCATCGTCGCCGAAGCCTTCACCAAGGCCGGTCTCGACGTGGAACCGGCCTTCCACACCAACTCGATCGAGACGATGAAGCGGCTCGCCATGTCCGGCGAAGCCATCGCCTTCCTCAGCGAGTTCGACGTCGCCGAGGAGGTCCACGACGGCCGCCTCGCCTTCCGGCACGTCCGAGATGCCTTCAGCAACAACATCATCTCGCTCGTGCACCGCAACAAGCACGGTCACGGCCTGGCCCCGTTCCTCCTCGCCGACGAGATCGTGACCGCCGTGAAGCCCCCGGAGTCGTGAGCGCCGGGTTCACCCTGGATCAAGCGGTCACGGTGCGGGTTTCGCCGTCGGGGTTGGCGGGGTCGAGGTGCCAGCTGCGGATGCGGCGTGGGTGGATGCGGATGATGGTGTCGGAGAACCAGTCCGGGGCGACGGGCGGGATCTCGACGGTGAGAATCTCCGCGGTGCCCGTGATGAGAACGCCACGGCCCCATCCAGGTTTGAGCTCGGCCGGGTCGTCGGGAGTCAGGTCGTCGACGGCGAAGCTGACGCTCGGGCTGGCGCGGACGTTGCGGTAGCGCTGGGCCTCCGGGTTGGGGCTGCCGATGTCGATGGTGCCGTCGGGGTTGAGCTGGAAGCCGACGGGAGCGATGAGAGGCGTGCCTTTGGCCGTGACAGTCGCCAGGCGGCCGAGCGGCTGGCTGGTGAGATAGGCGCGCTCGATCGAGGTGAAGGACATGAGAGTGACCGTAGAAGCTGAACAGCGGTTGAGGTCAAGGAGCGCGGCGGTTCGTCTCGCGCGGTGACCTCGTTATCGGCTCCGGGAATGCGACCATGGTTCGACAACGGTGTCCGATCGGGTTCAGCGAGGAGTGCCATGGCGGTAAACGTGGTCGCGCAGCTCAACTTTCGTGGGGAAGCGCGTGAGGCGTTGACGTTCTACCAGTCGGTGTTCGGCGGTGAACTGCCGGGTCTTGCAGGTCGGTGACGGTGACGCCACTGACCTCACGCCGCAACAGCACGGGCTCGCCCCACACCAGCTGTAGCCCCACCGTCGGCAG